>NZ_KV821124.1:0-49609 GCF_001815595.1 Staphylococcus sp. HMSC070D05
ATTTGTTAGGAATTATGTCCCACCCTCTTTTTACTTTAGTAGCTCATCCAACCATTAATAATCCTAAATATATAATTAACGTTTATATTTATTTTTATATAAATTAACATCATTTTTTAACTTAAAATAATTTGAATTATCATAAATGACATCATTATATAATAACGTTATAATATATATTAAAGGATGGGAGAAAGAATGGGTAAAAAACAAATTAGAAAAAATATTTTATCACAAATGAAAGACTTTGATAAAAAAAACAAGCATAAAGCTGATATTTGGTTAATGAAACAATTAATTGAAAACGAAAAATTCAAAAAAGCACATCGTATCGGTATATTTTTGTCTATGCCACACGAGATTAATACATACAATATTATTAATTTCGCTTTAGATAATGGAAAAGAAATTTTTGTGCCCGATACAGATTACAGAAGGCGTAATATGAACTTTAAACAACTATTAGATTTGTCATCAATCGCTACTGATGATAAAGGCATTAATTATGTTAATGAAGACACATCTATTAGTAATGATTTGGATTTGCTTATTGTACCAGGAGTAGCTTTTCAAACAAATGGTTTTCGTATAGGATACGGAGGAGGTTACTATGATAAATTTTTAAATCAACACGATATTAACTCGATTAGTCTTATATATGACTTCCAAATATCAGATTTCGATGTGGAAAAACATGATCAACCTGTAGATAATTTAATTATATGTAACACTAAATTTGGGAGGAATTAATGAATATTGATAAACTATATTGGAAATCAATTTATTATTGGATCAAATATTTTAACTATAAATTAGAACACACAGATAAAAATACAAATGAAATTTGGTTATCCAATAAGAAAAGAGAAGAACTTATTGTATTTAGAAAAGAAGTGAATTCAACTCAAGAGATACGCTTTGACAAATCTAAAATAAATGATCATAAAGAGAATTTACAAAAAGAGTTAGGATTTAAAATTAAAAAAGTTGAGTTCTTCTACTTTTTAGAAACATCGATGAATATTGATAATCTCGACGAAATGCATCCTACTAAGTTGATTTATCATAGTATCACTAACGAAAAAGACTTAGAAAATACTATGCCTAATTTTATTTTAAAAAATCGCATTAATAAAAAAGATAAAAAATCATCTTTAGATTATAAAAAACGTGTACTTAATACGAACCTCGTTGATAAGTATATGATGATGTTTTCACCAATGACTTATACACTTATAGCTATAAACGTCTTAGTATGGTTATATATGAAGATGTATCTAAATCATTTTTCAGATATTAAGCTACTAGATGTTGGGGGATTAGTACACTTCAATGTAGTGCATGGAGAATGGTACCGTCTTATTACCTCGATGTTTTTACATTTTAATTTTGAACATATTTTAATGAATATGCTATCTTTATTTATTTTTGGTAAAATTGTAGAGACTATCGTTGGTCCATATAAAATGTTAGGTATCTATTTAATTTCTGGTTTATTTGGAAACTTTGCTTCGTTATCCTTTAATATAAGTACAATATCTGTTGGTGCAAGTGGAGCTGTTTTTGGTCTTATAGGGGCTATTTTAACGATGATGTACTTGAGTAAGACTTTTAATAAGAAAATGATAATACAATTGTTAGTGGTTGTATTAATATTGATTTTTGTCTCGCTATTTATGTCGAATATTAATTTAATGGCTCATTTAGGTGGTTTCATAGGTGGTATCCTTATTACATTAATAGGCTATTATTTTCATGAGAATCGTAATTTATTTTGGCTATTTTTAATTTTATTATTAGTACTTTTTGTTTTATTACAAATTAGAATATTTTCAATTAAAGAAGAAAATATTTACGATAAACTTATTAAAGACGAAATGATATCTTATAATTATGATGATGCTTTATCAATTGTTGAGCATACAATCAATAAAGGATACGATGATGATGAAACATATTACTTAAAAGGTTTAATAACTGCTACTAAAAGTTCTAAAGCAGAAGCAATGGCGGATTGGGAAAGAGGTCTAAGAAGTCATCCTAACTCTGCATTATTAAACTATGAATTATCCATAGCTAATAGAGCATTAAATGATAACGATAAATCTTTAAAATATATAAAAAAAGCTTTGAAAATTGATGCTAATAACCAAAGCTATAAAAATTTAGAAAAAGAATTGAAAGATAGTAATGAATCTAAAAATTAACAATTTTTATGATGTCTTGCAACTTTTGAAACGTTATGGTTTTATTATATATTTTAAAGATAAAGACGATATGTATGAAATGATGCAACAAGAAATACGTTCTCTTTACAATTATGATCTTTTATCAAATGAAGAATATCTAAAATGTATTTTAATAATTAATCAAAAAAGGAATGAGCATAAATGAAAAATATTATTTTAGCAGCTGATATAGGTGGAACAACATGTAAACTAGGTATCTTTGATACGAAATTAGAACGATTACATAAATGGTCTATTGAAACTGATACTTCAGACCATACAGGTCGAACATTATTAAGGCAAGTCTTTGATTCTTTTAAAGAAGCAACTGAATCTTATCATTTTGATCTTCAAAATGTTATCGGAGTTGGTATAGGAGTTCCCGGTCCTGTTGATTTTGAAACGGGAATCGTACATGGGGCTGTTAATTTACATTGGCCTGGAAATGTAAATGTGAGAGAAATTTTTAGTGAATTTGTAGATTGTCCTGTATATGTTGATAATGATGCAAACGTAGCTGCACTGGGTGAAAAGCATAAAGGTGCTGGTCAAGGTGCAAATGATGTAGTTGCTATTACACTTGGTACTGGTCTTGGTGGGGGCATCATTTCAAATGGTGAAATTGTACATGGTCATAATGGTTCAGGTGCGGAAATAGGTCATATTAGAACTGATTTTGATCAACGTTTTAATTGTAACTGCGGCAAATCAGGATGTATTGAAACTGTTGCTTCAGCTACGGGAGTTGTTAATTTAGTCAATTTTTATTATCCTAAACTTACTTTTAAATCATCTATTTTATCACTTATAAAAGAAAATAAAGTAACTGCTAAAGCTGTATTTGATGCAGCAAAAGCAGGAGATCAATTCTGTATATTTATAACAGAGAAGGTTGCAAATCATATCGCTTATTTATGTAGTATAATTAGTGCTACAAGCAATCCTAAATATATTGTTTTAGGTGGAGGAATGTCTACAGCAGGATTAATATTAATTGAAAATATTAAAACAGAATATCATAATTTAACATTTACTCCTGCTCAAAAAAATACTGAAATTGTCCAAGCAAAACTTGGAAATGATGCTGGTATCACTGGTGCTGCTGGACTAATAAAAACATATATAATTGAAAAGGATGGTGTTAAATAATGGCTATTGTTGATGTAGTTGTTATACCAGTCGGAACGGAAGGTCCTAGTGTTAGTAAATATATTGCAGAAATCCAAATGAAACTAGAAGAATTTAAAAAGCAAGGTAAAATTGACTATCAATTAACACCTATGAATACGCTTATCGAAGGTGACCTTAAAGATTTATTTGAAGTAGTTCAAGCAATTCACGAATTACCATTTGATAAAGGATTAGATAGAGTATGTACAAACATCCGTATTGATGATAGAAGAGATAAGTCTCGTAAAATGAATGATAAGTTAAAGTCTGTTCAAAAACATATAGATAAACAAGGTGAGTAATATGAGAATTTCTAATTTATCTTTAGGATTAGTTGATACAAATGCATATTTTATAGAAAGCGATAATAGTGTGTTATTAGTTGATCCTGCTGGAGAATCTGATAAAATATTTAAGAAATTAAATCAAATCAATAAACCTTTAAAAGCAGTACTACTTACACACGCTCATTTTGATCATATTGGTGCTCTAGACGATGTATTATCCAAATATGATGTACCTGTTTATATACATAAAGAAGAATTCTCTTTCTTAACTGATCCTGAAAAAAATGGTTCTTCAAAGTTTAAGCAATATGGTATGCCACTCATTACTAGTAAAGCTCAACCAATTGCTTTAGATGAAGGTAACTTTACAATCGATGAATTTAAATTCAATGTTCTTCATACGCCAGGTCATTCGCCAGGAAGTTTAACTTACGTTTTTGACGATTTTGCAGTAGTGGGAGATACATTATTTAATAACGGTATTGGAAGAACAGACTTATATAGAGGGGACTACGAAATATTAGTAGACTCAATTAAAGACAAATTATTTGAATTAGACGGAGATTTGCCTTTATTCCCAGGTCACGGTCAATACACTACGGTAGATGATGAACAACTCAATCCATATTTAGATGGACAATAAAAGAAGTAATTTAAACACCTTTTACGTTTATATATGTAGGAGGTGTTTTTTTTGAAATTATTATTTCAAGAAATAATTAATAAAGCAATTTCAAAAAATGCAAGTGACATACACTTTATTCCTTCAGAGGATAAAGTACATATTAAATTCAGAGTGAATGATAGGTTAGAGACATATGAAATGTTTAGTAATGATATTTATAACAAATTATTAATTTATATGAAATTTAAAGCAAATTTAGATGTATCAACACATCAAATAGCTCAAAGTGGTAGATATACTTATCATGCTAAAACAATATTTTATTTAAGAATTTCTACGTTACCTTTGTCATTAGGAATAGAAAGTTGTGTTATCAGACTTATCCAATAAAAACGCCTATAAACGTTGATTTAAAGGCGTTTCAATATTTCGTATGACATAATAATGACATAAAAATTCTAAAATAATTCTTTGCTGACGTTTTCCATGAGTTTACTAAACTTTTCGGAAGCGTCTTTTTTGTATGAGTTGGTAATCTTAGCATAGATGTTCATTGTGGTAGTTATATCTTTATGGCGTAAGCGTTCTTGTATTTCTTTGATATGTACACCTGCCTCAATAAGCAATGCACAATTTGTATGACGGAACGAATGTGTACTGATTTGTTTATTGGTTATATCTGTCTTTTCCATTATTGCCTGAATCCAGTTTTGTAATTTTGTAAGCACTAGAGGGTAACCATTCACATCAGTAAACACAAAATTATTATCTACATACAGTTCATTTTTCCATGTGTCTTGTTTGTTTATTTTATAATCTTTGAGCATTTCTATTACATTATGATCTACTGAAATTTTTCCTACTGATGATTCAGTTTTTGGTGGGAGTAGCTGATATTTCTTTTTATGATTCGTTGGATTAAAGTATGTCTTAGTAATACTGATTGTGTTGTTTTCAAAGTCTATATCAGACCACTTCAACGCTTGTAATTCGCCGATGCGTAATCCTGTATAAGCTAAAGTAGTGAATACTTCAAAACTATTTTGTGGCGAATGATGATTCTTAGCAACCTTTAAAAATTGAAGTAATTCATTTTTTTCAAGAAACTTTTGTTTGATTTCCGTACCTTCTAACTCTTCAACTGTGACTTGCTTTTTAGGTCGTTTAATATTCTCAGTAGGCAATGTTTTTATCAATCTCATTTCAAGTGCATACTTAAATATCATATTAGTAGTAGTCATAATACCAGTAACATAACTATCACTATATTTAGCTGATATATTATCAATAAACGCTTGATAATCACGCTTAGTAATACTTTGTATAGGTTTAGTACCAAAATGCTCTAATACGTGCTTAATGGCTTTCTCACGTGTTCTGACGCTGCTTATTTTCACATCTTTAGCGTACTGTGATAACCAGTCATCAGCGACCTGTTTGAAGGTGCTGGAAGAAGGAGCGATATATTCACCATTTCTTAATTGGCGTTCAATCATTTCAGCTTGATGTTTAGCGTCTGATTTACGTTTAAATCCAGTCTTAGAGATATATTCATATTTTCCAGTTTTTGTATTTTTACCAAGTGAAATACGGTAACGCCAATTGTTTTTAGCAATTTGGTCATAACTTGCCATTTAATCACCTTTTCTTATAGTAAATCATCTTCTTTTACCAATTTACTCATAAGTTTTTCCATAGAATCATTAAGATTCATATATTTAACGTGTTCAATTAGTTCATCGTGTTTCTGTTGTTCTTTATCTAAATAATCATTTAAAACACTAGAATCTTCTATACTTTTTAAAATGTAAGGGTGTTCTTTGATATGTTCAATAATAGTCAAATTTATCTTTTTATAAATGTCGTCCAACATGCTAGGAGGTATCTCAATCGTAGCTATATTTTCGCCTAATATTGAAGTTTTTAAGTCATAAAAGACTCTATAATCATTTTCAAATAAGAAATTTAATTTATAGTAAGGTTTATCTACTAATAACGGTTTGCTTTTATCATGATTATATTGTAGCATCTCTAATCTTCCGCTTGCTTTTAGCTCTTTATATACTTCATTATTTTTATCTATATCTTTAAACTTACCAGTTAGTATTTTGAATTCATTTAATAAATCTGCACTATTAAAAGGATCCAAAGCACCAGCGATTTTTTCTAATAATTCGTCACTAGGGGTTGCTTTGTTATTTTCAACCCTTGATAAAAAAGCATGTGTAACTCCGATTTTTTTACCTAATTCTTCCAATGTATAAGGATATTTTTTTCTAGCTTTCTTAATAGAAGAACCAATTGTTCCATCGTTTTGCATATTAACCACCTCGCAAGAATTCTATCATAAATGTAACAAAAAAAGATAACATTTTTAAAATTGTACTTGAAATGTTACTAAAATAGGTATATATTTAGAGTGTAATAAATAATTGTTACTGATTTAAGTAACAAAAAATTGAGGTGATTAACATGACAAAAACTAAAGTACTTGAATTACGTGGATTAATTGCTAAAAATGGTCACACTTTGCGTAGCTTTTCGAAAAGTAGTGGTATTTCGTTATCATATTTAAGTTTAATAATTAATAACAAAGCAATTCCTAGCCCCAAAATGGCCAAAAGAATTGCAGATAACTTAAATGTGGATATTGAAGACATTTTTGAATTTGAAGTAAAGGAGGATTAAACCATGTTCAACATTAATATTGATGAACAAGAAGCACGTGAATTATTAGAACAAGCCATTAATCAACGTGTAGATGAATTGGCAAGAGAAAAATTCTTCATGACCTACAAAGAATTAGCTGAATACCTAAATTTAAGTAAACCAACGATTGAGGAACTACTTATTAATAACGGTATGAAGTATTACATGGTAGGCAGCACATACCGATTCAAGAAATCTGATGTTGATGAATTTATGGAGAAAATCACATCTCACATGGATATACACAACAATGATTTAAAACAGATTAATATTAAGAAATTACTTAGCACAAAGTAGGAGGGATAAGAATGCAGCAACAAGTAGTAATTACAAAAAGTGTAGTAGGTTGGTTCAATGTGAAAGATGTTAAAGGGAATTTACTTCTAAATGTTGCACCTGATGTATTTAAAGAAAACTTTCCTGAAGTAAGTCCTGATATTTCTATTGCATGTATGGAATTGGAATTAAATCGAATTGTAGAACTAAAAGAAAAGAAAAAGAAGAAAGCGAGCGTGTAGGAAATGGAAATTAAACAAAAATATCAATTATCAAAAGTAGTAAAAGTATTAGAGAAAGTATTATATGAAAAAGATAAAGACGTATTTTTATCAGCAAAAGATAGATTTCATTCTAATACAGATTATCGCTATGACGATACAGTATTTTACGAACATATTTTAAAACTAATTCATAAAGAGTTATTTAATATTCTTGCTGAATTAGATTTTGAAGATGAGGCGTTTTCTATTCTTGACGAAGTAACAATGACATTAAGCGATGTTATGAATGAAGACAAAGAAATTTACTACTATACCGTAACAGATAGCACAGGTGAACATGAACACACGACAGATCGTGAAGGGCATTTAATCGGAATTTTAGAATGGGCATTAGACTATATTGTAGGAAATATTGAAGTGGAGTGATTCAATGGCTGCTAAATTAGATGTGAATAAACAAAATATCATGCACGCTATCAACTGGATTATTAAAAATGAAGAACAAATTATATTTGAAAGTCAAAATCAATTAAGTTTCTTTAGTCAGGAAGATTTAGAGAAAATTAACTACTGCAAACGTACTTTAGAAAGTTTAATTGAAGCTAAAGAAATTTATAATAAGCAAAAAATTAGTTAAGGAGTTAAGCAATAATGAATTGGGAATTAAGAAATTTATTTGATGATTTAGAAGTAGTACAAGAAAAAATTAATGATGTCGTAACATCTTTTGTATGGTTTGATGATGAGTATTTCACACATGAACCTAATCACGTGTTAACTAAAGAGGAAGTAAATACGCATGGCTGGAAATATCACGAGCATCGTATCAAAAACACACAAGTCATTGATTTGATGCTTATGTATATGAGAGATTTTGATGACATTATGAAGAAAATCCGTGAAATAGAAAAAGCGTCATCTTGCACCGACCAAAGCCAAGATAACGCATAGAAAGTTATATTTTTAATTATCAGAGCGATTAGGAAATACTCTATTCATAGTATAACACCTATTCGCTCTGATTGTAATTACTAAGGAGGCATTTCATGGCAATAAAAGAAAAAGAAAAAATATTAGAAGTCAATACGCTAGAAATACCCGAAGAACTAAAAGAATTGCCACAATGGGTATTATGGCGTGCTGAATGGGATAACAAGAAACAAGAATATAAAAAAGTACCTTATAGCTATGCAGGGTACAAAGCAAGCTCAACTAATAGCGATACGTGGACTGTATTTGACGCTATTTACAATATATATGAACAAAATAACAGTTATGACGGTATAGGCTTCATGTTGAGCAATAATGATAATTATGCAGTATTAGATATAGATAATGTGATTGATGAAAACGGTCAAATAATTTCAGATTTAGCAAACTCAGATTTAGCGTTAGATATGATACAACTCACTTACTGTGAAACTTCACCAAGTAGAACTGGATTACATTGCTTCTTTAAAGGTGAATTACCTGAACAACGTAAAAAGAAACGTAAAGATTTAGATATAGAACTTTATAATGACGTGAGATTTATAACTGTCACAGGTGAAACAATCGGACAATCTGAAATTTATGAAGAGCAGGAAGTGTTAAACAATTTAGTAGAACGTTATTTTAAAGTAGAGCCGAAACTGGAGACTACATTCAAATATGATCCTAACCATAAAAGCGAACTGTCAGATGATGAAGTTATCGACCTTATGCTTAAATCTAAACAAAAAGATAAGATTAGTGATTTATTAAAAGGTAACTATGAAAAACATTTTGATAGTCCTAGCGAGGCAGTACAAAGCCTACTACATTATTTAGCTTTCTACACCAATAAAGATAAGCAGCAAATGGAACAGATATTTTTAAACTATAATAATTTAACTGATAAATGGGACAGTAAGCGTGGAAATACAACGTGGGGACAATTAGAACTTGATAAAGCAATTAATAATCAAAGTGAGGTATATACGAAACCTAAATATGAATTTAAATTTGATGAAACACACTCAAAGAAAATAAAAAAAGGCTCATGGTGGGTATATCCTGATAACGATTTAAATAAAAAGCCGACTTTTGCACATACAATAATGGCAAGATATGTCATGCAAGAACATTCAATAGTGAGATACCCTGACGCAGACGGTGAAGTTTATATTTATAACTCACAGAGTGGCATTTATGAAATGGATAAAACAGGTCGTAGATTACGCAGAATCATAAGAAATTTAGAATTTCTGAAAGATAATGCAGTTAAAGAAGTAAGAAACTACATTATTGATTTATGTAATGTTGAAACTGAAATTAACAATGAATATGTAGCAACTCAAAATGGATTAGTACATTACAAAACTAAAGCGTTTAAAGAATTTACGCCTGATGTATTTCTTACTAGCAAAATACCAACAGTATATAATCCTAATGCTTACGATGAATTTATAGATAATACACTTAGAAAAGTATCATGTGAACATGAGGCTACACTCATGAATATATATGAAATGTTCGCTCAAGTTTTATATCCTGAAATACTTATAGATCAAATTATGTATCTATTAGGAACTGTGGCAGATAATGGAAAATCAACAGTAATACACATGATTAAAGCTACTTTTGATAGTGGAGGTCAAATATCCTCAGTTAGTCCACAAAGGTTAGCTAATAACAACTTTGCTGGCTCAAGTATGTACGGAAAAATGGCGAATATAGTTGATGACTTACCTAATATGGAAATTGAAGATACTGGAAATATTAAATCAGCAGTCACAGGTGGTTATCTTGAAATTGAAGAAAAAGGAAAAGGAAGCCATTCTGTTCGTATGCAAACGCCATTTATCATCGCCAGCAATCATTATCCTAAGTTTAAAGAAAGTGGTAAACAAATAAATAAGCGTCTACACATTATACCATTTGAATACAGTTTTAAAGATGATGAACGTTTAACAGTATCAGAAAGCACTAACATTATTTATAACGATAATGCTAAAGAATATATATTAAAACTAGCGATTGATACCTTAGCTGATATGTTAAATCGCAATGGTGCGTATATCACACCTAACGAACGATCTGATAGAAGTATTGAGATGTTCACAGAAAACAATAATCCATTGAGCGAGTACCTTGAACTTAAAGATATAGATTATTTTTTAAATACACCTGGAACGATTGTATATAAAGATTATAAAATTTGGTGTAGCAATAACTTTGTAAGAAATCCAATTGATAAGTCTGATTTTATCACAATTATTGAATCTCAATATAATGTAGTTTGGAAACACTCTATTAGATTTAACGTTAATAATAAGAAAGTAGTTAGAGCAGGATTTAAGAAAAAATAAAATGTAGCTTTTAGCTACAAAAAACTACAAGTAAGCTACAACTTTGAACGCAGTCATATCAAGGGTTGTATCTTTATTTGTAGCAGTAGCTTTATATATTAAAGATTGTATATATATTTAATATATACATATACCTATAAAAATATATACGTGGGTATAGAGAAATGTAGCTACGCTACGAAATGACTTAAAACCATTGATATAACAGGCTTTATTCATGTAGCTAATTGTGATTAAAAAAGCTACAAAGCTACAAAAATAAATTAGCATTTTTAATTGCTGCTTAATTAGACTACAAAACCTGCCACAATTGGCTTTATAGAGCCTTTTGTGGTATACTTTAAGTAAATAATTAGTACCAGGTACTAAAAAAGAACGTGAACAATATATTAAAAGTAAGAGGTGACAATGTGCCGAAGTTAATTGATAAATTATTAGGACTAGACAAGATACGAGAAGGACAACGGAAAAACTATGAAATGCTCAATACTGGATTTAGTGGCTTTTCTCAGTTTACAGGTGACGCTTATCAAAGTGATGTATATAGATCAGCAGTAGATTCTATTGCACGACATATTGCTAAGCTATCAGGTAAGCATGTGGTCGATAATCAAAATGAATCAAACCGATATTCTAAACTTAATCGGATATTGCAAGATAGACCTAATCCATATATGAGTAGCTTTGATTTTTTGTATAAAGTCGCAACGCAATATTTTCTATTTAACAATGCGTTCATACTTGTACAAAAGGATAGTAAGGGCAACTTAACAGGCTTATATCCTTTGACACCTGCAAGCGTTGAATATGTGGTAGATACTACTGATGAGATGTATATTAAATTCTTATTCAAAGACGGAAAAGAAGTGTATTTCCATATAAATGAAGTAGCCATATTAAGACGACACTTTAATGGCAATGAATTATTAGGTGATAACAATGACGCTATTATGTCATCTATTGAGTTGGCACATACTCAAAATGAGGGCATGCGTGAAGCCATTAAGAACTCAGCACAAATTAGAGGACTGGTTAAATATAATCAAACATTATCAGATTCAAAGCTAAAAGAATATAAAGAAAATTTTATGAAAGAGTTTTTATCGATGAGTAATAACGGTGGCGTTATCACATTGGATAATATGATTGACTATACACCGTTAAAGCCTACTGATGTTCAAATAGATACGCCTCAAATGGAAGTCGTGAAGAAAAAGATATACGACTACCTAGGAATTAATGAATCAATTGTTAATGGCTCATATGATGAGAATGGTTGGCAAGCATTCTTTGAATCAATCATAGAGCCTTTTGCGATACAAATATCATCAGAACTAACTGAAAAGATATTCTCAGAACGTGAAAAAGCATTCGCTAATCGTATTATATTTGAGGCTTCTAAATTACAATATGCCAGCAACCAATCAAAAACTAATGTGATTAAAGAGTTGTTACCACTAGGCGTGTTAAGTATCAATCAAGCATTGGACTTGCTCAATTTACCACGTGTAGAAAATGGTGATGAACGGATTCAATCACTTAACTATATAAATAAGAAAATCGCTAATGCGTATCAAATGCAGGATAAGGAGGGACAAACGAATGAAGGAAATTAGAAGTGCAGAAATCAAAACAGATCATTCAGATGATGAACTTGTGCTAGAAGGTACACCAATCGTATTTAATAAACCAGCACTCATTAATACACCTAATGGCTCATATACCGAAGTCATTAAACGTAATGCGTTAGACGGTGTAAATCTGAATGATACACGTCTGTTAGTGTCACACGACCAAAACAGATTACCTTTAGCAAAAGCACCTAAGACTATGAAAGTGTGGACTAGCGATGTTGGTTTGCACATTCGGGCAACCTTACCTAATACCGAAGAAGCACGCTCTGTTTATACGGCAGTAAAACGGGGCGATATGACAGGCATGTCATTCGGTTTCACGTGTAGTAGTCAAGGCTTTGACTATGATGTGGAAACAAGAACAAGAACTATCAACAAAATAGATAAGGTATTAGAGTTTTCAGTCGTGAATTTCCCTGCTTATGCTGAAACGTCAGTAGAGGCAAGAAGTGAAATGCAAGAAGCAGAAATAAGACAACAACAAATCAATCAAGCAAAAATCAATTTAAATAAACTATTCATTAAGGAGATTAGATAATTATGTTTAAAACAGTACAAGAAGCATTTAACTATTATAGAAATGCGTCATTAGAAGAAATTGAAACACGTGCAGCACAAATTAAAGGAACAATTGACAATGATCCTAATGCAGATGTGACTAAACTTAATATTGAGATTGAGGGCTTAAATCAAGCTAAACAAAATATTCAAGATAAAGAAAAATCAAGCAATGAATCAACTGAGCAACGCTCATTTAATCCAATTACTAATATGAACTTCACACGACAAAATGAAGTACCTAAAGAAAATATCTTTGGCTCAAATGAATATCGTTCGGCTTTCTTTAAAACAATGTTAGGACAAAAACTTTCAGATGTAGAACAACGTACATTCAATAGAGCAATGGAACAACAAGATATTGAACATCGTGCAGATAGCTTTGCTTCATCTAGTAATTCAAGTGCAGTATTACCTGAACAAACTTTAAATGAAGTAATCAAAAAGGCACGTACTCAAGGTGGACTAATTGCTCATGTGAGAAACTTCAATATGCCTACTAAGATTCGTATTCCAATTGGTACGCCAACAGATCGTGCAATGTGGCATACAGAAGGCGAGTATGTAGAAGCAGAAAAGCCTGATACAGCATTTGTACAATTCGAAGGCAATGAAATCTTAAAAGTATTCTCTATCTCAGTTAAAGCTAAGACAATGAGTATCTCAGCATTTGAAAGCTACTTAGTAGAAGAACTAACTAATGCAGTTGTAGAAACGATTGATTATGCATTAATTAATGGCACAGGCGTAAATCAAGGTGAAGGTATTTTAACAGGTATCAAATGGAACGCTGCAAACTCATTTGATATGACAGGTGCTTATACTGATTTCACAAAAGCATTAGCATTATTGAAACGTGGCTACTCAGCAGGTGCAAAATTCGCTATGAGCAATGCAACATTATATAACACAGTTTATAGTGTCATGGATAACAACAATCGACCTATATTTATCACAGACGCACAAAATGAAACAGTAGGTCATATCTTAGGTAAAGAGGTTATTATTGATGACAATATCGAAGATGGCACTATTATCTTAGGTGACTTCAACTACATGGGCTATAACTTACCTGAGGGCGTTATGCTTGAGCAATCAAGAGAATCATCATTCAGAAGTGGCTTAGTAGATTATAGAGCCATGGCTATTGCAGATACACGTGTATTAGTTGATGAGGCATTTGTGAAGTTATCAGTACCAGCAGAAGCATAAGCAATATTGAACAGTGAGGACATCAGTAAGTAGCTGGTGTCCTTTTATTAAATATAAGGAAGTGAGTATATGAATAAAACAATTATTAGTTTAGAAGAAGGTCGTGAAGCATTACGCATTGACGGAGATTTTAATGATGATATTATCGAGCCACTCATTGAAGCCATACCAAACTATTTATATATTACAACTGGTCGCACATGGCTTGATGATGATGTACCACTAGCACAAACAACAGCTAAATTCATCTTGCAACTGTGGTTTGATCCTCAAACACAAGATTCTGAACGTTTAAAGCGTACAATTGACGGATTATTGATGTCACTGAAAGCGTTAGGGCTGAATTACAATGACTAGAAGTATATCGCAGTCTTTTTATAGGTCGAACACATGGAAGAAGTGCAGAAACGCTTATATGCAATCACAAAATTATATATGTGAGCGTTGTGGAGGTTTAGCAGTCATTTGTCACCACAAAGAATGGCTAAATGAAGATAATTATATCAATCCACATATCGCTTATGGTTGGGATAACTTGGAAGCATTATGCTTGGACTGTCACAATAAAGAACATTTTGCAGGTGGAACAATCGCAGACGGATTAATGTTTGATGAAAAGGGTAATATTACACAAATTTAGTCCCCCCAGTTACTAATTAAAATTTCATAAGTCTAAGGAGCGGCGTGGGACTTAACTTTTCCTCCATTCGAGATTTTAAAAATTTAGGGGTAAGATAATCAAATTAAGAAGGTGAATTTATGAATAAGAAAAGTATTTCAATTAATTTAGAACAACTTAAAAAAGAAATAGATAAAGAAGATATGAAAAATAAATCGGTCGCTTATGACTTGCTAGAAGAACTAGCATTTATGAAAGAAACCATGAACGAACTCAAGAGAACAGTAAGACAAGAAGGGGCAACCTATGTATTTACACAGGGCGAGCAATCATATCTAAAAGAAAATCCTGCAATGAAGTCATACAATACAACAGTTACAAAATACAATGCGACACTCAAACAACTTTTATCTCTCATTCCTGCACAAGTTGAAGAATCAGACGCATTTATGGAATTTGTAGAAAATGCCTAATTACATCTTAGAATACTGGCAAGAGATGAAAGAGGGGCGTGTGACTGTATCAAAGCGTATCTATAAGCAGTATGAGAAACTTATTGAAGATATGAACTACCACCCTAAATATGTGTATGATGAAAAGAAAGCAGAGCGACCTATCCAGTTTATAGAATCATTTTGCAGACATTCCAAAGGTGAACTAGCTGGCAAGCCATTAAAACTAGCACTATTTCAAAAGGCGTATATATCGGCTCTATTTGGCTTTATAGATAAAGAAACAGGTCACAGACGCTATACTGAATCATTTTTCTTTGTAGGTCGTAAGAATGGTAAAACAACTATGTTATCAGCAATTGCTCTATATATGATGATTGCAGACGGGGAAAGTGGGGCGGAAGTTTATTCTGTGGCTAGTAAAAAGGATCAAGCAAATATTTTATTCGACCAATCACACGAGATGATTATGCAAAGTCCTGATTTAAATAGAAATATCCGTAAGCGTAAAGCTGATTTATACTTTCCACATAACTTTAGCAAAATGCAATCACTAGGAAAGAACTCCAATTCATTAGACGGATTAAATGCTCATTTGGTTGTGATTGATGAACTACATTCTATTCAAGATAGAAATTTATATGAAGTAATGAAACAATCACAGTCGGCACGTACACAGCCATTACTTATCATGATTACAACAGCTGGAACACATAGGGGTACTATCTTTGATGATTTATATGAGTATGCGTGTAATGTGGTAGACGGTCAATTTAAAGATGATAACTTTTTACCGATTATGTATGAACTTGATGATAAGGAAGAATATAAAAATCCTGAGTGTTGGCAAAAAGCTAATCCTTCACTACATATTTCTAAAAAAGTTGAGGACTTAGAACGTAAAGTGTCACGTGCTAAAAATAATCCTAATGACTTAACAGGAATACTTACAAAAGATTTCAACATACGTGAAACGACTAATAAAGCATGGCTCACATTTGAAGATATTAATAATACTGATACATTCGACATCACAAAATTTAAAGGCACTTATGCCATAGGTGGTGCAGATTTAAGTATTACGACTGACCTAAGTTGTGCCACATTGTTATTCTTAGATCCACAAACTGAGCAGCGTTACATTCATCAAATGTATTGGCTACCTGAGGACAACTTGCGTAAGCGTGTAGATGAGGACAAAATACCTTATGACAAATGGCACGAACAGGGGCTATTACGCTTATGTAGTGGCAATACGATTGATTATAGCGACATTACAGAATGGTTTAAAGAAATGCTCAATGAGTACGATATAACACCATTATGGATATACTATGATAACTATTCAGCAAGATACTGGGTAGATGAAATGGAAGCAAACGGATTTAAGATGATTAGAACGCCACAAGGGGCTAAGACGCTTAGCTTACCAATGCAGAATATGGGGGCAGACCTGCAAAAGAAAAAGATTAATTATAATAACCACCCTATATTAAAGTGGTGCTTAACGAATACAGGAATTGAAACAGATAGAAACGGAAACATTGTGCCTGTTAAGAATCAGTCACCTAAAAGACGTATTGACGGTACAGCGTCTATGTTAGACGCATATGTAGGTTTATTTGATAACTATGAAAGTTTTTTAAGAGCGATGTGAGGAGGATAAACAATGGCATATCATTTTAATAATAAAATAAAAATAATTGAAAGGGTAAGTGGTGGGCCAATGCCTAATGATTATAAAGAGGAAGTAATTGCAGAACCGTGGGCAGACATCAAAACAATTCGTGGTAATGAGTATTTGGGTTCTGGATTCAAAGCGTCAGAAATTCCTATAAGATTCATTATCAGATATAGAGAGGGTATAAATTCAAAACAGCGTATTAAGTGGAAAGATCTAGATTTTAACATTGAATCTGTTCAAAATGATAATGGCTTGAATAGAACATTAACTATTTATGGTAAAGCGTATAAATAAGACGCTGAGAGAGGGTCTGTGTTGCAAGATAATATATTTATACGCATATCGGATAAGTAGAAACATAAAAAAACACCGGGTGAAAAGCCCGGTGACAAGAACTAATGAAAAACATTGTTGCATGGTCGCAAAACGTTATAGACGAAAAATTATGAAACGTGTACCTTTTCGGTACATCTTTATTATAACATAAAGTTATAGATAATGTTAAATATGATAACTTTTATTTATAGTTAAAACAGTGTATAATTACATATGTATATAAGGAGGTTTTACGATGAATTGTTTTATCCAATTAAAAAATGATAAGTATGTTGATATTGAAGAAGTAAAAGAAGTTAAATACTCATATCCACATTCTGAACGAGTGACAAATGTTGAGATAGACAACATACATGATTTAAAAGTTTCTGACGGTGCAAATTATGTATTTGTTGGTAATTCAACTGTGGTAGTTAAGGGTAGCGACATCTTTTACTTGCAGTTTATGTCATGACATAATTATGACATAACAGAATAGAAAAACTGAAAATAATAGGAGTATTAAAATTGTAAAACGTTGATTTAATAGGCTTTTATACTTTTATTTACCCTTATTTTTATCATTGTTCAATCAGACTTATCCCTCAATATTTCACTTCTAAAAGAGAGTATAAGAACTTTAATGACTTTAAACCGTTAATGAATAAAAAGCAGGGTCTCATTTTACTAACTGGTCCAACAGGTTCAGGTAAAAGTACTTTGATGTATCAATTAGTACTCTATGCTTTTCAAGAATTAAATTTAAATGTTATTACAATTGAAAATCCGGTTGAACAATTATTAAAAGGCATAACACAAGTGTCAGTAAATCATAAAGCCGGTATAGATTATGTTAGTTCATTTAAAGCAATATTAAGATGTGATCCAGATGTTATTTTAATTGGTGAAATTAGAGATGCTGAAGTGGCAAAATGTGTTATTCAAGCAAGTTTAAGTGGTCATTTAGTGCTAACTACCATGCATTCAAGCAATTGTAAGGGTGCAATACTCAGATTGCTAGAGATGGGGATTAGTGTTCAAGAAATTTCACAAGCAATAAATGTCATTTCAAATCAAAGATTAGTTACAACTACTTCAAATCAAAGAAAGCTTGTTTGTGAGTCCATTACAAATAATCAAATTCAATATTTTTTTGAACATAACCATACGCTTCCTGAGACATTTAATAATTTAAAAGAAAAATTATTATCGCTATCGAAAGAAGGACTTATACGTGAAGATGTGGTTGACAAATATATTTAACAAACATTCTAAAGTTCTTAGCGAAAATCAACAAATTATACTTCTAAATAATTTGAATAACTTACTTAAGAGTGGATTTACATTATTAGAATGTTTTAATTTTATAAATTTGTATTTTAATTATAAAAATAAAGATATAGCAAATAAAATAGTTAAAATAATAAAAACGGGAGGAGAATGCGATCAAATATTAGAATTGATAGGCTATCCTAAATCTATTATCACTCAAATTCAATTTGCGCAGAAATATGGGAATATAAATGAAGCACTAGAGGAAGCAGTGAATTATTTAAAAACCAATCTTCAAGCTAAACAACGAATATTAAAAGCTATTCAATATCCCATTATTTTAATTGCAATATTTATAACTATGTTAAGTATATTAAATTATACAGTTTTACCTCAATTTGAACATCTGTATTCAATGATGGATGTTAAATTTAATTTATTACAAATTATTATTACATATTTAATAAGTCATTTACCGCAAATTTTTCTTTTTGTTTTTTCTATTTTACTAACTTTATCCATCATTATATTTATCTTTCTCAATAAATTAGATATACCCAAAAAACTTACATTCATTTCTTACATACCAATTGTACGTTTTTATTATTCGACTATAAAAACATATCAACTTGCTAATGATTTAGCTTTATTTTATAAAAATGGCATTAGTATTCAACAAGTTGTAGATATGTACATTCATCTACAAAACAACACATTTTTGAACTATATTGGTATCGTTATTCAAAATGAACTAAATAGAGGCATTAATTTACCCAATATTTTGGTTAAAATACCATGTTATCAATATGATTTAATACAGTTTATTAAGCAAGGTGAGAAAAATAATAAATTAGATATTGAGTTGAAAATGTATTGTCAAATATTAATTCAAAGGCTCCAACAAACAGCTTTAAAACAATCAAAAATTATCCAACCTATCGTATTTATATTCTTAGGAGCCTTTATAGTCTGTTTGTATCTAGTGATCATGTTACCCATGTTCCAACTTATGCAAAATATTAAGTAAAGTAAAATGGAGTTTTTCTATGAAAAAATTCAAAAATAAATTAAAAGCTTTTACTTTAATTGAGATGTTACTTGTACTATTAATAATTAGTGTTTTACTCATTCTCATTATTCCAAATATAGCTAAACAAATGTCACATATTCAATCAACAGGCTGTGAAGCTCAAGTAAAAATGGTCAATAGTCAAATTGAAGCTTATACTTTAAAACATAATAGAGTTCCTAATTCTATTGAGGATTTAATAACTGAAGGGTTTATAAAACAAGGACAATCATCTTGTAAGTCTGGAGAAACTATCAGTATTAAAAATGGAGAAGCAGTTGCAGAGTAAGAATATTAAATCGTTCACTTTTATAGAGAGCCTATTAATCATTTTGATTTTAACAGTCTTACTTAATACAACTTTAAGGGGAAATGTTTTTAATAATATTTCTTTATCAGACGATATAAAAGCAACACAATTTGTTAATCAATTAGAATATTTTAAATCTAAAGCGATGCGTGATCATCAATCTATTACATTGTTAATTTCAAAACATTCTTCAATTATAAAAGTAATAGAAGCACATGGTGGGCGGTACAACTATGATATTGAAGATGGAAAAATAGTTGAAGTTAAAAATTTAGATAAAATCACTTTTAATAAAGAAGGAAGAATAAATCAGTTTGGCTCTTTAATATTGAAAATTAATCAACACCAATATAAGTTGATCATTAATATTGAAAAAGGAAGAATTAGATATTTTAAAATTTAAAGCAGTGTTACTCATCGATAGTTTATTTAGCTTATATATATTCACTACTATAGTTTTCACTTTAATTCCACTACTAATCAGTTTAAATCATACATTAAAAAAAGAATACCAAATTGTTGAAATTAAGCAAATCATAATGAGTAGTCTCAACCATTATGATAAAAAAACCATTTCAAAAGGTATAAATTTAGGTGATTATCATATTAAACTTTATTCTAATAAAATATGTGGACTTCACAAAGAAACTGAAATCGAATCATGCGTTGAATATTAAATTAAAATCATTCACTTTATTAGAAATATTAGTTTCATTATTTTTAACAACAATGATGTTAACATTTTTTCCTCAATTAATTAAAATGACTCATTCCTATATATACGAATCATATAATAGTTATCAAACAGAATATGCTTTTTTTCAGACAAATATAACTCAAATTATTTCGAAAAAACATCATTCTCTTATAATTAAGGATAAACATACAATTATTATTGATAATGAATCGTCTAAAAATTACATAGAATTTAAAAACAGCAAACTATTTTACAAAATTAATGGGAATGGCAATATCGTTTTACTAAATAATGTCATCAATGCAGAATTTCAAATTTTACCTTCTAGCATCATAAAATTAAATCTAAAAATAGGTGATAAAAACGACTACTATGAAAAAAACTTATTTTTATAAAATGAAAGGATATATAAGTAGCTATACATTATTTATTCTTAGTATATATTTTATAATTATATCTACTTATTCTGCTCAATATAGTATAAAATTAAAAACAATCCATAATATTCAAATATATTATGATAATATAATAAGTGATAAACTTAAGAGAGGCGATTAGGATGACTCATTCTTATTTACCACTTATATTAACAGGTTTTATGGGTACTGGTAAAAGTACTATTGGCGAATATTTGGCTTCAAAAATACACTGTTCATATATTGATTTAGATACATATATAGAAATGAAAGAATTTAAAACAATACCAGATATTTTTAATGAAATTGGTGAAAAAGGATTTCGTAAGGTAGAATATCAATATTTAAAGGATTGTATTGGTAAATACGATATTATATCAACGGGGGGAGGAATTATAGAAAACGATGATTCTATCTCACTTTTAAAAAATAAAACAGTTATTTGGTTAGATTGTGATATTGATATTATCTATAATAGAATTGCTAATGATCCACATAGACCAAATGCGAAAAACAAAAGTGAAAAACAATTAAAAGACTTGTATTTATCGAGAGTTTCAAGATATAATGAAATCGCATCCACAAAAGTAGATAGTAGTAAAACAATTGAATGTGTATATAAGACAATTTTAAATCATATACCATGCGAATGATCAGTATTAGAGAGAATAACTTGAACTGATTCTATAGTTGTTTTGAAATTATGTCATGTTATCGCCGAAGGTGCAAGTAAACTACGAAACTCTCAGGCAAAAGGATAATACTGTTACGCAGTCCTGGATTTGTTATTTAGACAGGGTAGCTTCTGCTACTCTGCTTTTTTTATAAAAAATAGGGGGTTTTTAAATGACAAGCGAATTAAAAAAGACACCATTATATGAAACTTATGTAAATAGTGGTGCTAAAATAGTTGAATTCGGTGGATGGGCTATGCCTGTCCAATTTACTAGTATTAAAGAAGAACATAACGCAGTTAGATACAAAGTGGGTATGTTCGATGTAAGTCATATGGGAGAAATTTTAATTGAAGGTGAAAATGCTAGTAAATTTGTTCAATATTTACTTTCAAATGATACTACTAATTTATCTGAAACTAAAGCTCAATATACAGCTTTATGTAATGATGAAGGTGGTATTATTGATGATTTAGTAACATATAAGATTGCTGATAACAAATACTTATTAATTGTTAATGCAGCCAATACTGATAAGGATTTCGAATGGATTCAAAAACATCAATCTAAATTTAATGTTGCTGTAACAAATGTATCTGAACAATATGGTCAATTAGCGATTCAAGGCCCTCAAGCAAGAACTTTAGTAAGTGAACTTGTTGATGTTGATGTAAGTGGAATGAAGCCTTTTGAATTCAAACAAAATGTAACTATTTTTGGAAAAAATGTTATCTTATCTCAATCTGGATATACAGGTGAAGATGGTTTTGAAATTTATTGTAATTCAAGTGATACAGTTGACATTTGGAATGGTTTTATTGATAAAGGCGTTGTCCCTTGTGGTTTAGGTGCAAGAGATACACTTAGATTAGAAGCTGGTTTACCTCTTCATGGACAAGATCTCACTGAATCAATCACACCTTATGAAGGTGGAATTGCTTTTGCTGCTAAACCTTTAATTGAAGATGAGTTTATTGGTAAATCTGTTTTAAAAGATCAAAAAGAGAATGGGTCAAAACGACGTACTGTGGGTTTAGAACTTATAGATAAAGGCATTGCAAGAACTGGTTATACAGTAATGAATCTTGATGGAAAAGAAATAGGTGAAATTACTTCAGGAACTCAATCACCTTCTTCAGGAAAATCAATTGCTATGGCTATTATTGATCGTGATGAATTTGAGTTAGGTAAAGAATTACTAGTTCAAGTTCGTAAAAGACAATTAAAAGCTAAAGTTGTTAAGAAAAATCAAATCGAAAAATAACTAAGGGGTGTGCAGTGTGAGTCATCGTTATATACCATTAACTGATAAAGATAAAAAAGAAATGTTAGAAACAATTGGAGCAAGTTCAATTACCGAGCTCTTTGGAGATATTCCAAAAGATATTTTACTTAATAGAGATTTGAATATAGATAGTTCAGAAGCTGAAACTTCACTTTTAAGAAGATTGAATACTATTGCAAATAAAAATATTACTAAAGAAACACATGTAAGTTTTTTAGGTGCAGGCGTATATGATCATTACACACCTGCAGTAGTAGACGCTATGATTTCTCGTTCTGAATTTTATACTGCTTATACACCTTATCAACCTGAAATTTCTCAAGGTGAACTACAAGCAATTTTTGAATTCCAAACATTAGTTTGTGAACTTACTCAAATGGATGTCGCAAATTCGTCTATGTATGATGGCGTAACTAGCTTTGCCGAAGCTTGTATATTAGCCTTCAATCATACTAAAAAGAACAAAATTGTAGTATCTAAAGGTCTCCATTATCAGGCTCTACAAGTATTAAAAACGTATATTAAAGTAAGAAAAGAATTTGAAATTGTTGAAGTTGATTTAAATGGAACGATTACTGACTTAGAAAAATTAGAACAAGCCATTGATGATGATACTGCAGCAGTTGCTGTACAATATCCTAATTTCTATGGATCAATTGAAGATTTAGAAAAAATTCATTCTTATATTGCAAATAAAAAAGCGTTATTCATTGTTTATTCTAACCCATTAGCATTAGGCGTTTTAACACCTCCAGGACAATTTGGAGCAGATATTGTTGTTGGTGATACACAACCATTTGGTATTCCTACTCAATTTGGCGGTCCTCATTGTGGTTACTTTGCTACTACTAAAAAGTTAATGCGTAAAGTTCCTGGCAGATTAGTAGGACAAACTCAAGATGATGAAGGTAATAGAGGATTTGTTCTTACTTTACAAGCTCGTGAACAACATATCCGTCGTGATAAAGCCACATCAAATATTTGTTCAAACCAAGCATTGAATGCTTTAGCGTCCTCAATTGCTATGTCAGCTCTTGGTAAACAAGGTATTTATGATATTGCGGTTCAAAACTTAGAACATGCTAATTATGCTAAAAATCAATTTAAAAACAACGGTTTTGAAGTTCTAGATGGTACATCTTTTAATGAATTTGTTGTTAAGTTTGATCGACCTATCAAAGATGTAAATAAAAACTTAGCAGATCATGGTTTTATCGGAGGCTTTGACTTAGGTGAAGCTTCATCAGACTTTGATAATCACATGTTAATTGCTGTTACTGAATTAAGAACTAAAGAAGAGATTGATACATTTGTTGAGAAAGCTGGTGAGCTAAATGGTAGTAAGTAAATCTAGTCCATTAATTTTCGAAAGATCTAGAGAAGGTAGATATGCATACTCTTTACCACAAAGTGATATTAAAACAGACTCTGTTGAAAGTATTTTAGATGATAAATTTATTCGTAAAAATAAAGCAGAGTTTCCTGAGGTGGCAGAATTAGATTTAGTACGTCATTACACGGAACTTTCGAATAAAAACTTTGGGGTAGATTCTGGGTTTTATCCCTTAGGTTCTTGTACTATGAAATACAATCCGAAAATCAACGAAAAAGTTGCTCGTATTTCTGGATTTGCAGAATCTCACCCACTTCAAGAGGAAGAACAAATTCAAGGTTCATTAGAAATTATATATAGTTTACAAGAAGAACTAAAAGAAATTACAGGTATGGATGAAGTAACTCTACAACCAGCAGCAGGTGCTCATGGTGAGTGGACAGCTTTAATGATTTTTAAAGCATATCATATAAAAAATGGTGAGGGGCATCGTAATGAAGTTATTGTTCCAGACTCTGCACATGGTACAAACCCTGCTTCAGCTTCATTTGCTGGATTTAAATCAGTAACTGTAAAATCTAATGAACGCGGTGAAGTTGATATCGAAGACTTAAAGCGTGTCGTTAACGAAAATACCGCTGCTATTATGTTAACTAACCCAAATACTTTAGGTATCTTTGAGAAAAACATTATGGACATCCGTGAAATTGTTCATGAAGCAGGTGGGTTACTCTATTACGATGGAGCAAACTTAAATGCTATTATGGATAAAGTTCGTCCTGGAGATATGGGATTTGATGCTGTGCACCTAAACTTGCATAAAACATTCACAGGTCCTCATGGCGGTGGTGGCCCTGGTTCAGGCCCAGTCGGCGTAAAAAAAGAATTAGCAAGTTATTTACCAAAACCAATGGTGATTAAAGACGGTGATACATTTAAATATGATAATGATATTGAAAATTCAATCGGTCGAGTAAAACCATTTTATGGTAACTTTGGTATTTATTTAAGAGCCTATACGTATATTAGAACTATGGGTGCACAAGGATTAAAAGAAGTATCTGAAGCAGCTGTCTTAAATGCGAACTACATTAAAGCGCGATTAAAAGATCATTATGAAATCCCTTATGAACAATACTGTAAACATGAATTTGTCTTAAGTGGATCTAAACAAAAAGAATATGGTGTCCGTACTCTGGATATGGCAAAACGTTTACTAGACTTTGGCGTACATCCACCAACAATTTACTTCCCGCTAAATGTGGAAGAAGGTATGATGATTGAACCAACTGAAACTGAATCTAAAGAAACTTTAGACTACTTCATTGATGCAATGCTTCAAATTGCAGACGAAGTTGAAAGTGATCCTGATAAAGTATTAGAAGCACCTCATACAACTATCATTGATAGATTGGATGAAACAACTGCAGCTCGTAAACCTATTCTTAAATTTGAAGATTTACATCAAGAAAAACTTTAATAATGAATGGTTTAATTTCAGAAATAATAAAACTCTCAAGAAATTTCTTGAGAGTTTTATTTCTGATAATTATTTTTTAGTTTTAATTTTACCAGTCCATTTTTTATAGCCGCCTTTAAGCATGTATAAATCTTTATATCCATTTTTTTTTAAAATGCGAGCAGCACGATAACTGGCAATACCATTTGCATCACAAAGATATACAGGTTGATCTTTACGTAAACCTTGAAATCTTTGTCTAAACATAGATATTGGAATATTGCGAGCACCATTAATATGACCATAATCATAATCAACTTTTTCACGTACATCAATGACTTGGGCTTTTCTTAAACCTTTGTGAAATTCGTTTTGATCTAGTTCAGTTACAGCTCGTCGATTAAGAAAGAAATTTCCAACCATGTAAAGGATTATTAAAACTATAATTATTAATGCTATAATCAAAGATACATTCATATTGCATCCTCCCTAATTACCCGATATTATTAATTATAAAGGTGTTAGCCCAATTTATCAAAATTTTTTTATTGTTTCTATTACTGATACATTCTAACGTAATATTAACGTTGAATTGATATAAATTAAGTTGTGATTGGAGTTTTTATATGACTGAAACATGGAATTTTATCAATACTGGAAGCCACGACCCTTATTATAATATGGCGATGGATGAAGCCTTATTAAATTTTGTTTCAAGAGGGGAAATTGATCCTGTAGTTAGATTTTATACTTGGAATCCTGCTACCTTATCTGTAGGTTATTTTCAAAGATTAAAAAAAGAAATTGATATCGATAAAGTAAAAGAAAAAGGATTTGGTTTAGTTCGTCGTCAAACTGGGGGCAGAGGCGTTCTACATGACAAAGAATTAACATATAGTGTTATCGTACCTGAAGCTCATCCAAATATGCCTTCTACAATTACTGAAGCTTACCGTATCATTTCAGAGGGGCTTTTAGAGGGCTTTAAATTATTAGGATTTGATGCTTATTTTGCTATTCCACGTTCTAAAGAAGAAAGAGAAAAATTAAAACAACCAAGAAGTGCCGTTTGCTTTGATGCTCCAAGTTGGTATGAATTGGTCGTTGAAGGACGTAAAATTGCAGGTAGTGCACAAACACGTCAAAAGGGCGTTATTCTTCAACACGGATCACTACTTCAAGATGTAGATGTAGACGAATTATTTGATATGTTTATTTTTAAGAATGATCGCTTGAAAGAAAAAATGAAAAAAGCTTTCGTAGATAAAGCTGTAGCAATAAATGATATATCAGATAGACACATCTCTATTGAAGAAATGGAAAAAGCATTTGAAGAAGGATTTAAAAAAGGATTAGATATCGAATTTAAACCACTATCTCTAACTGAAAATCAACTAGCCGAAGTAAAAGATCTTGAAGAAAAATATCGTTCAGAAGAGTGGTTATATAAAAAATAAATATAAAACAAGGAGGCTTAAGAGTACTAATACTCTTGAACCTCCTTGTTTTTATTTTCGTTGTCGTTTTTTATATTTTCGGACTGCTCTTCGGTATTTTCTCTGATCTTCTGTAAGGAAGAAAAAATAATAGATAAAATAAATAATAAGAGCAATAATTATAAGTGTGAAAATTGATTTCATGAACGACATTACAAAAATATTTAGATTTAGCAGTAAACCTATAGCTGCTATAATTAAAACGAAATAAAATATAATATTTTTCAACTAAAAAACTCCTATTTTATGAACTACTAGAAACATTAATTTGTGATAACTTCATCTTACCTTGATTTATTTTCTTTTTATTATTAGATTCATATCCATTTTTAATATCTTTAAAAGCAGATTGAAGATTTTTATTTATTTGTTTAATATTTCTGTCTTCGTTAGTATTATCATTTGATATATTACCTTTATCGGTATCACTTTTATATTTACTGTAGGTATCATCTATATCATTTGATAATGAATTTAGCTTTTCAAGATTTTGATTTTTATCATCTTTTTTAGTTTTATTTAAATCAAGTTGATTAAATTTATCGATAATCTTAGCAATATCTTGATAATAATTTGAAGAAGCTTGTAAAAAATTGGCTTCATTATTATTATCAACAGTTTTAGATACATCCTTTTTATCTTTGTTTAATGCTTCTAACTGAGATTTTTGATTATTTATATCTTGATTTAGTTGTTGAATTTTTAATTTTAAATGATGATTCTCATCTCTTAAATTGGTTGTTTTATCTTCTAAAGGTCCTAAATTTTGAGAGCCACAGCCAACCAAAAACAAAGAAGCTCCTAAAATCGTTAATAATCGTTTCATGTAAATCTCCCTAAATCAAAATATCTTTAATATTTTAAGTATGTTATTATTTTAATGTATATAATAAAAATGTACAAACGTTATACTAGGAGTGGATTAAATGGATAAATTAGCTAAAGTTCGTCATATATTAGAAAGTGAACATCTTGATGCTCTTGTTATATTATCTGACTATAATAGACGTTATATTTCTGATTTTACTGGAACAAGTGGCGCTTTAATCATTTCTAATAATGAAAATAAGTTGATTACAGATTTCCGTTATATTGAACAAGCCACAAATCAAGCCACTCACTTTGAAATTGTAAATCGACGTAGTGGGATTATTGATGAGATAAAAGAAATTATAAAAAACGAGCAGTATAAAACAGTAGGTTTTGAAGGTCATTTAGTTAGCTATGATACGTTTCGAGAATTAAGCCAAATTGATACGAATTACGTAAGTATAGGCAATGCCATTGAAAAAATTAGAGAAATTAAATCACCTGAAGAAATCGATAAAATAAAATATGCGGCTAAGATCGTGGATGATACTTATAACTACATTTTAAACATTGCAAAAGTTGGAATGACTGAAAGAAAGTTAAAAGCATTGCTTGAAAGCAAAATGTTAGAACTAGGCGCTGATGGTCCATCATTTGATACAATCGTTGCTTCTGGTTATAGAGGGGCATTGCCTCATGGAGTTGCTAGTGATAAAGTAATCGAAAAAGGTGACATGATTACTCTTGACTTTGGTGCATATTATAGAGGATATTGTTCAGATATTACTAGAACATTTGCGATTGGTGAACCTGATAAAAAATTGAAAGAAATCTATACTATCGTGCTTCAATCTCAAATAAAGGCAATTAAAGAAATCAAGCCAGGTATGACAACTAAGGAAGCTGACGCATTATCTAGAGATTATATTAAAGCACATGGTTATGGTAATGAATTTGGTCATTCTTTAGGTCATGGTATTGGTTTGGATATTCATGAAGGCCCAGTATTATCTAAAAATACTAATGATACAGTTCAAGTTAATAATTGTGTTACTATTGAACCAGGTATTTATGTAGATGGTCTTGGTGGAGTGCGTATAGAAGATGACATTTTAATTACTGAAAATGGGTGTGAAGTCTTTACTAAATGCACAAAAGACCTTATTATTTTATAGTAAGCGTATAATTGAGGAGGAAACTGAATGATTTCGGTTAATGATTTTAAAACAGGTTTAACTATTTCAGTAGATAATGGAATTTGGAAAGTAATTGATTTCCAACACGTAAAACCAGGTAAAGGTTCTGCTTTTGTTCGTTCAAAATTACGTAATTTAAGAACAGGTGCTATTCAAGAAAAAACTTTCCGAGCTGGTGAAAAAGTAGAACAAGCAATGATTGAAAATCGTCGTATGCAATATTTATATGCTGATGGAGATACTCATGTCTTCATGGATAATGAAACATTTGATCAAACAGAATTATCTGGCGATTACTTAAAAGATGAATTAAAATATTTAAAAGCGAATATGGAAGTTCAAATTCAGTCATATGAAGGTGAAACGATTGGTATTGAATTACCAAAAACTGTTGAACTTGAAGTTACTGAAACAGAGCCAGGTATTAAAGGTGATACTGCAACTGGTGCTACAAAATCTGCTACAGTTGAAACCGGTTATACTTTAAATGTACCATTATTCGTTAACGAAGGCGATGTGTTAGTTATTAATACAAGCGATGGTAGTTACATTTCAAGAGCATAATTAATAATTTTAAAAATTTAAATTAAAACAGGTTAATGCATATTTAATTATGGATTAACCTGTTTTTATATAAGTAATTAAAAAGAATAATCAATATTTTAGTATCTAATTTTTAATATAAATTTACTATATTATAATTATTGATATACTTTTTTAATCATAAGTTAGATCTCAGTTAAATGAACAAGCTTGAATTGATTTTCACACTCAAGTAAAATAGACGGGTAGATGAAAACTAAGTCGAGGAGTCATTAAATTATGAACTTTAAAGAAATTAAAGAATTAATTCAAATTCTTGATGAATCAAGTTTAACTGAAATTAATATAGAAGATAATAAAGGTAGCGTAGTTAATTTAAAAAAACAAAAAGAAACTGAAATTATTACGCCTCAATATTCCCAACAACCAACAGTGATGGCATCTCAACCATCTGTACAAACACCAATGGCAAATGAAATGTCTCAAACTAGTGAAGTAAACCAAGAAAATGAAACGTCAAACTACGAAACAATTAATGCTCCGATGGTAGGGACTTTTTATAAATCTCCATCACCTGAAGAGGAAGCTTATGTACAAGTTGGAGATAAAGTCACTAATGATTCAACTGTATGTATCTTAGAAGCCATGAAATTATTTAATGAAATTCAAGCAGAAGTTACAGGAGAAATTGTTGAAATTTTAGTTGAAGACGGACAAATGGTAGAGTATGGCCAGCCGTTATTTAAGGTGAAATAATGAAAAAAGTATTAATCGCAAATCGTGGTGAGATTGCAGTTAGAATTATTAGAGCTTGCCATGATTTAGGTATTCAAACTGTTGCTATATATTCTGAGGGAGATAAAGATGCATTACATACTCAAATCGCTGATGAAGCATATTGTGTCGGTCCAACTCAGTCTAAAGATTCATATTTAAATATCCCAAACATCCTATCTATAGCGACTTCAACAGGATGTGATGCAATTCATCCAGGTTATGGATTTTTAGCCGAAAATGGTGATTTCGCTGAACTCTGTGAAGCTTGCCAATTAAAATTTATTGGACCAAGTTATCAATCTATTCAAAAAATGGGTATTAAAGATGTAGCTAAAGCTGAAATGATAGCAGCTAACGTGCCTGTAGTACCAGGAAGTGATGGATTAGTTGATTCGATTGAAGATGCTAAAAAAGTGTCTAAAAAGATAGGATATCCAGTTATTATTAAAGCTACTGCTGGTGGCGGAGGTAAAGGTATTCGTGTTGCACGAAATGAGAAAGAGTTAGAAAATGGTTACCGTATGACACAACAAGAAGCACAAACAGCTTTCGGTAATAGTGGATTATACTTAGAAAAATTCATTGAAAATTTCCGTCATATTGAAATTCAAGTGATTGGTGATCAATTCGGTAATGTAATTCATTTAGGTGAACGTGACTGTACAATTCAAAGACGTATGCAAAAATTAGTAGAAGAGTCACCCTCGCCAATACTTACAGATGAAAAACGTAAAGAAATGGGTAAAGCCGCTATTAGAGCAGCTAAAGCAGTGAATTATGAAAATGCTGGTACTATAGAATTCATATATGATTTAAATGAAAATAAATTCTATTTTATGGAAATGAATACACGAATTCAAGTAGAACATCCAGTTACTGAAATGGTAACAGGTGTAGATTTAGTGAAATTGCAATTAAAAGTTGCTATGGGCGAACCACTACCTTATGCGCAAGAGGATATTACAATAAGTGGCCATGCTATTGAATATAGAATTAATGCTGAAAATCCATATAAAAATTTTATGCCTTCACCAGGTAAAATTACACAATACCTTGCGCCAGGAGGATACGGAGTGAGAATCGAATCAGCATGTTATACAAACTATACGATTCCTCCTTATTATGACTCAATGGTAGCAAAATTGATTGTGCATGAACCTACTAGAGATGAAGCAATAATGACTGGGATTCGAGCACTAAGTGAATATTTAATTCTAGGAATAGATACAACAATTCCATTCCATCTTAAATTAATGAATAATGATATTTTTAAATCTGGAGATTATAATACAAACTTTTTAGAAAAGTATAATATTATGGCTGAGAGTGAATAGGAGGATAAAACAATGGTAAATGTAGCAGATTATTCACATTCTAATTTAGGTAAAGTAGAAATTGTACCAGAAGTTATTTCAGTAATAGCAAGTATTGCTGTTTCTGAAGTTGAAGGAGTAACTGGGCACTTTTATGAACTAAAAAATAGTAATATTGAAAAAATAAGTCGTAAAAATTTAAATAAAAATTTAAAAGTTAATACTAAAGATGATGGTATTCATATTGATGTTTATTGCTCTATTAAACATGGAATAAAAATAGCTAAAGTTGCAAGTAAAATTCAGACTTCTATTTTTAATTCCATTAAAACAATGACATCTATTGAACCAAAAGAAATTAACATTCATATCATGCACATCACAGCTGAATAAATTAAAGTTACCATAACACAAAGGAGTTTCTTATGAGTCGTAAAGAATCAAGAAAACAAGCATTTCAGACATTGTTTCAACTAGAAATGAAAAATACAGATTTAACAATCAATGAAGCTATCAATTTTATAAAAGACGATTACCCAGACTTAGATTTTGAGTTCATCCATTGGCTTGTTACAGGGGTTAAAGATCATGAACAAGTTTTAGATCAAACAATTGAACCAAAATTAAAAGACTGGTCTATACAACGATTATTAAAAACGGATCGTATTATTTTAAGAATGGCTACATTTGAATTGCTTCATAGTGATACGCCTCCTAAAGTAATCATTAATGAAGCAGTAGAGCTAACAAAACAATTTAGTGATGAAGGTCATTATAAATTTATAAACGGTGTCTTAAGTAATATAAAATAAACATATTTGAGTGATGAATCATGTCAGAATATTTAAGTGTCTCTACTTTAACTAAATATATTAAATATAAATTTGATCAAGATCCACACTTGCAATCTATCCTATTAAAAGGTGAACTCTCAAACTTTAAAAAACATTCTAGTGGTCATCTTTATTTTAATGTGAAAGATAAAAATAGTGTGATAAGTGCTATGATGTTTAAGGGAAATGCTTCTAAACTGACATTTGATCCTAAAGAAGGAGACGAAGTTTTATTAGAAGCTCGAGTTTCGGTTTATGAACGTAGAGGAAATTATCAAATTTATGTTAATAAAATGGAAATTGACGGTATAGGAAATTTATACCAAAAGTTAGAACAATTAAAAGAAAAACTAAATAAGCAGGGGATTTTTAATCAAGATCATAAAAAAGCAATCCCTAGATTCCCTAAAAAGATTGCTATTCTTACAGCTGATACTGGAGCAGCAATCAGAGATATTCATACTACCATAGACAGTAGATACCCTCTAGTAGAAAAAATATCAATTAGTACATTAGTACAAGGTATTAATGCTAAAAATGATATTATTGAAAAAATTAAGTATGCAGATACTTTAGGAGTAGATACCATCATTCTAGGTCGTGGAGGCGGCTCTATTGAAGATTTATGGAATTTCAATGAAGAAGCAGTTGTTCGAGCTATATATGAGTGTCATACACCAATTATCTCAGCTGTAGGACATGAAACTGATTTTACTCTAAGTGATTTTGTAGCAGATATAAGAGCAGCAACTCCTACTCAAGCTGCTGTTATCGCCACACCAGATCAGTACGAACTCATTCAACAAATACATCAGTATCGATTTTCTCTTACTAAAAGTATTAAACAACTAGTAGAAAAACAACATAAACAATTAGATTATTTATCATCATATTATAAATTTAAACAACCTACATTGTTATATGATCAACAGATTCAACGAAGAGATGATTTAGAGAAAAAACTAACACAACTTTTAATATTAAATATTGACAAAAAAAGAAACAATATCGCTATATTGCGTCAACATTTTAATATAAGAAGATTAAATGATTCAATTGTACAATATCAAAAAATGAGCCGTAATAATGAAAATAGATTAATAAATTTAACATATAACTTAATTAATCATAATAAAGCTAATTTAAAAAATAAAATTGAACAATTAAATCAACTTAGTCCAACTAATACAATGTTAAGAGGATATTCAATTGTTAATAAGGATAATAAAGTCATTACAAGCACACATGATTTAAATGAACAAGATGAAATCACATTATCAATGAAAGACGGTAATGTAGATGCTATAGTTAAGAAAGTAAGGTGTGAAGATGAGTAAAGAACAACAAAGTTTTGAAGAAATGATGAAAGAATTAGAAAGTATAGTTCAAAAGTTAGATAATGAAACTGTTTCATTAGAAGAATCTCTTGATTTATATCAACGTGGTATGAAATTATCATCTGCTTGTGACAAAACTTTGAAAGATGCTGAAAATAAAGTAAATCAATTAATCAAAGAAGAAGCAAAGGATGAAGATGATGTTGAAGAAATCAATGAATGAATTGATTGAAATTATAAATAATAATCTTGACGGTATTATAAAACCGTCTCCTTTAAATACTAAACTAGAGGAAAGTATGCAATATTCACTTGATGCTGGTGGTAAAAGAATTCGTCCAGTGCTTGTATTACTGACTTTAGAAGTGTTAAATGAAAATTATAAAAAAGGTTTACAAACCGCATTGGCATTAGAAATGATTCATACTTATTCACTTATACATGATGATTTACCTGCAATGGACAATGATGATTTTAGAAGAGGAAAATTAACAAATCATAAAGTGTACGGAGAATGGAAAGCGATTTTAGCGGGAGATGCCTTACTAACAAAAGCATTTGAATTAATTGCAAATGATAAAAACTTAGATGCTGAAACAAAAGTAAAAGTTATTTCAAGACTTGCACATGATAGTGGCAATCTCGGCATGGTTGGTGGCCAAACCTTAGATATGGATAGTGAGAATACTCCAATAGAATTACATACTCTAGAGCAAATTCATAGGACAAAAACTGGAGCTCTTTTAAAATTTTCTATTTTAAGTGCTGCCGATATTGCCAATGTAAACGATGAAATTTTAAATACTTTAAATAGTTTCAGTGAACACTTAGGCCTAATGTTTCAAATAAAAGATGATTTATTAGATGTTTATGGTGACGAGAAAAAATTGGGTAAAAAAGTGGGAAGCGATTTAGAAAACCATAAAAGTACTTATGTTTCTTTACTTGGTAAATCAGGTGCTGAAGAAAAATTAAAATATCATAAAGATGCTGCAATAGATGCAATTAATCAATTGAAATTACAATATGATGTGGAACCACTTCTAGAAATTGTAGATTTATTTTATTCACGTGACCATTAATAGTTAGAGTTTTTCTCTTTAAAGATTATTAAAACAATAATCTTTAAAGAGTTTTTTGTTTTAGTATTCTACTTTTAATGATTTTAAATGCATAAATGTATATAAATTTAAATTTAATTTAAATAGAAAATATGATGATAAGTATCATAAATAATAATATCATTCTTCAAATCAACCTTTCTAAAGGATAACTTTAGTAGTAGTTAAAATAACGTTGTGTTAAAATCATTGTATAAATATTCGAAACTAGGAGTGTTCATAATGGCAAAAAAATCTGTAAGACATATAAAAATAAGAGAGATTATTTCAAGTGAACAAATTGAAACACAAGATGAACTTGTAAAACGTCTAAATGAATACGACCTAAATGTTACTCAAGCGACTGTCTCTCGTGATATTAAAGAATTACAATTAATTAAAGTACCTGCTTCATCAGGACAATATGTATACAGCCTTCCTAACGATAGAAAGTACCATCCTTTAGAAAAATTAGGTAGATACTTAATGGATTCATTTGTAAATATTGAAGGAACAGGAAACTTACTCGTGCTAAAAACGCTTCCTGGTAATGCTCAATCTATCGGAGCAATCTTAGATCAAATTGATTGGGATGAAGTATTAGGAACTATTTGTGGTGATGATACCTGTCTATTAATATGCAGAGATGAAGAAGCAAGTCTTACAATTAAAACAAGAATTTTCAATTTATTATAAGGATGCGATTAATCTATGTTACAAACCTTATCAATAAAGCAATTTGCAATTATAGATGAACTCGAAATTCACTTTTCTGATGGTTTAACTGTGCTTAGCGGTGAAACTGGATCTGGTAAATCAATTATTATAGATGCAATAGGCCAACTTATTGGTATGCGTGCCTCTTCTGATTTTGTAAGACATGGAGAAAAAAAAGCAATTATTGAAGGAATTTTTGATATTGATAATAGTAAAGAGGCCATTTCAGTTTTAAATGAGTTAGATATTGATATTGATGAAGACTTTCTATTAGTAAAAAGAGAGATTTTTAGTTCGGGAAAAAGTATTTGTCGTATTAATAATCAAATTGTTACTCTTCAAGATCTAAGAAAAGTGATGCAAGAACTTTTAGACATACATGGCCAACATGAAACGCAAACGTTATTAAAACAAAAATATCATTTGAAATTATTAGATGATTATGCTGAAAATCAATATAGCAGTGTTAAAGAACAATATGAAACTACATTTAATGAATATAAAGAAAAGAAAAAAGAACTTGAAGAGTTACAGTCTGCTGATCAAGCATTATTGCAACGTCTTGATTTAATGAAGTTTCAATTTGAGGAATTGCAAGAAGCCTCTCTAAAAGAAGGTGAAATTACTCAATTAGAATCTGATATAAAACGAATCCAGAATTCTGAAAAATTAAGTTTAGCATTAAACAATGCACATGTCACACTTACAGATGAACATGCTATCACTGACCGTTTATATGAATTAAGTAATCATTTACAAACTATTGATGACATTATTCCAGGTAGATTTAAAAAACTTAAAGAAGATATTGATCAGTTCTACTATACCTTAGAGGATGCTAAACATGAACTATACGATGAAATGTCAAATACTGAATTCGATGAACAATTACTTAATGAATTAGAATCTAGAATGAACTTACTGAATAATCTCAAACGTAAATACGGTAAAAACATTGATGAACTTATTACTTATCAATCTAAATTAGAAAATGAAATTGCTAAGATTGAAAATTATGAAGAAAGTACTTCTCAATTAAAAGAAGAAATTGACCTACTTTATGAAAAAGTAATAAAATATGGACAGTCATTATCAAAGGAAAGACGAATTGTAGCTCGAACATTACGGGATCATATTGTGACTGAAATTCAAAATTTACAAATGAAAGATGCTAACCTAGAAATTTCATTTCAGCCATTAGAAACTCCTACAATAGAAGGAATTGAGTTTGTAGAGTTTCTAATTAGTCCTAACAAGGGCGAACCACTTAAAAGTTTAAATAAAATAGCTTCTGGAGGAGAACTTTCTCGTATTATGCTAGCGTTAAAAAGTATATTCGTTGAATCAAGAGGTCAAACCGCTATTTTGTTTGATGAAGTTGATTCGGGTGTTTCTGGTCAAGCAGCTCAAAAAATGGCTGAAAAAATGAGAGATATTGCAAAATATATTCAAGTTATTTGTATATCTCACTTACCGCAAGTAGCTTCTATGAGTGATCATCACTTATTAATTAGTAAAATGTCTAAGAATGATCGTACAACAACTCAAGTGAAAGAGTTAAAAAAAGAAGATAAAATTGACGAAATTGCTCGTATGATTTCTGGAGCAAGTGTAACTGAATTAACAAGAGAAAATGCTAGAGAAATGATTGCTCAAAATCATAAATAGATTATAATTGAAAAATTTAAATTAAGGTTGGATGTCGAAAAGAAATAGACCATATTGAGTATAATATTATTTTTTATATTCAAATTGTTTATTCACGCTTTTCAATTCTAACCTTTAAATCTGATTAATAAGGAGTAGCAAAATGTCTGAAAAACAATATGACTTAGTTGTTTTAGGTGGTGGGACAGCAGGATACGTAGCAGCGATTCGTGCTTCTCAATTAGGGAAAAAGGTAGCAATTGTAGAGAAATCTTTATTAGGTGGCACATGTTTACATAAAGGGTGTATTCCTACTAAAGCGCTACTTAAATCTGCTGAAGTGACTCGCACTGTTAGACAATCTTCAGAATTTGGTATAGACACAAACGGTTTATATATTAATTTTGAAGCAATGATGAATCGAAAAGCGGATATTGTTAATCAAATGCATAATGGCGTTCAAAGTTTAATGCAAAAAAATCATATTGATATTTATAATGGTACAGGACGTATTATGGGAACTTCTATATTTTCTCCACAAAGCGGGACAATTTCTGTTGAATACGAAGATGGTAGCTCAGAGTTACTTCCAAATCAATTTGTACTTATCGCTACAGGATCACGCCCCCAAACATTACCATTTTTAGAAATGAATCACCGGAATATTTTATCGAGTGATGATATATTACAAATTGATGCACTTCCAGACAGTATTGCTATTGTTGGGGGTGGCGTGATTGGTCTTGAATTTGCTTCCTTACTCACTGATTTAAATGTAAATGTTAAAGTGATTGAAGCAGGTAAACGTATATTACCTTCTGAAAGTAAATCCATTTCTACATTTTTAAGAAACAGTTTAATTGAACGGGGTGTAGAATTTTTTGAGGATTGCCAGCTAAGTGAAAAGAATATCATACATAAAAATGATGTCATCCAAATACATATAAATGAAAAAACTACTATTACAGTTGATAAAATATTAGTTGCAGTAGGTCGCGTACCTAATACAAGTGATATTGGTATTCAAAATACTAAAATTCAATTAGATACTCATGGTTATATCAAAGTAAATGAATTTCAACAAACGAGTGATAAGCATCTTTATGCAGCAGGTGATTGTATCGGAACATTACAATTAGCTCACGTAGCTTCTAAAGAAGGAATCACTGCAGTTGAACATATGTTTAATGATCATCCGCTTCCATTGAATTATCATTTAATGCCCAAATGTGTTTATACTTATCCAGAAGTCGCATCTATCGGTTTAAATATAGAAACTGCTAAATCTCAAAATATTAAGGCAATAAGTTATAAAGTGCCATTTAATGCTATTGGAAAAGCAGTTATTGAAGAAACTAAAAATAACCGTGGTTTTTGTGAAATTATATTAAATAAGGACAATGGAGATATTATTGGTATAAGTATGATAGGCCCACATGTCACAGAGTTGATAAATGAAGTTGCTTTATTACAATTTATGAATGGATCAACATTAGAATTAGGGTTAACGACTCATGCACATCCGTCATTATCTGAAATATTGATGGAACTTGGGCTAAAGGCTGAAAACAGAGCAATACACGTTTAAAGGAGGAAGTAAAAATGATTGACTACAAATCTGTGGGACTTACAGATGAAGATTTGAGAGAAATATATAAATGGATGGATTTAGGACGAAAGCTAGATGAACGTCTTTGGTTACTTAACCGTGCTGGAAAAATACCATTTGTAGTAAGTGGTCAGGGACAAGAAGCCACTCAAATTGGTATGGCGTATGCAATGAAAGAAGGAGATATTTCATCTCCGTATTATAGAGATTTAGCTTTTGTTACATATATGGGGATTTCACCTTATGATACAATGTTAGCTTCTTTCGGTAAAAAGGATGACATTAATTCTGGAGGGAAACAAATGCCCTCTCATTTTAGTCATAGAGAAAAAGGTATTTTATCTCAAAGTTCTCCGGTAGCAACACAAATCCCGCACTCAGTAGGAGCAGCATTAGCATTAAAAATGAATCAACAATCTAATATAGCAACTGCTACTGTAGGAGAAGGTAGTTCTAATCAAGGAGATTTTCATGAAGGATTGAATTTTGCTGGAGTCCATAAATTACCATTTGTATGTGTAATTATTAATAATAAATATGCAATTTCAGTACCAGATTCATTACAATACGCAGCAACGCATCTATCTGATAGAGCAATAGGTTATGGTATTCATGGAGAAACTGTAGATGGAAATGATCCAATTGCTATGTACAAAGCGATGAAAGAAGCAAGAGAAAGAGCACTGAATGGGGAAGGAGCAACACTGATTGAAGCAGTGACTATTCGAATGACTCCTCATTCTTCAGATGATGATGATACATATCGTTCTAAAGAAGAAAGAGATTCGTTCAAGACATCTGATTGTAATCTTAAATTCAAAAATGAGTTACTCGATTTAGGCATTATTGATGAAGATTGGTTAAACGAATTAGATAACACACATAAATCTATTATAGATAAGGCTACAAAAGATGCTGAAAATGCTCAATATCCAGATGTAGAAGAAACATATCACTATGTGTATGATCCGGAAGGAGATATTTTCAATGACTAAAATGAGTTATATAGAAGCCATTCAAAATGCACAAGATTTGGCTATGGAAAAAGATAATAATATTTTTATATTAGGAGAAGATGTAGGACGAAAAGGTGGGGTATTCGGTGCTACACGTGATTTGCAAGAAAAATATGGAGAACTGCGCGTAATTGATACACCTTTAGCAGAATCAAATATTATCGGTACTGCAATTGGTGCAGCAATGCTTGGCAAACGCCCTATAGCTGAAATTCAATTCGCAGATTTTATTTTACCAGCAGTTAATCAAATTATTAGTGAGGCTGCTAAAATGCGATATCGTTCTAATAACGATTGGCAATGTCCTTTAACTGTTCGTGCACCATTTGGTGGTGGCGTACATGGCGGTTTATATCATTCTCAAAGTATTGAGAGTATCTTTGCGTCTACACCTGGTTTAACAATTGTAATCCCTTCAACTCCATATGACGCGAAAGGTTTATTATTATCTTCAATTGAATCAAATGATCCAGTATTATTTTTTGAACATAAAAAAGCATACCGATTTTTAAAAGAAGAAGTACCCGATTCTTACTATACTATCCCTTTAGGTAAAGCTGATGTTAAACGTGAAGGCGATGATATTACAGTTTTCACTTATGGTTTATGTGTTAACTATTGTATTCAAGCAGCAGATATTCTAGAGACAGATGGCATTAATGTTGAAGTAGTTGACTTAAGAACAGTTTATCCATTAGATAAAACAACGATTATTGAACGCGCTAAACGAAATGGTAAGATTTTGCTTGTAACTGAAGACAACCTTGAAGGTAGCATCATGTCTGAAGTTTCAGCAATCATAGCGGAACATTGTTTATTCGAATTAGATGCACCAATTATGCGATTAGCTGGTCCTGATGTTCCATCAATGCCATTTTCTCCTAACTTAGAAAATGAAGTAATGATGAATCCTGATAAGATATTAAAAAAAATGCGTGAATTAGCACAATTTTAGGGAGGTAACATAATGGATGTTAAAATGCCAAAATTAGGAGAAAGTGTTCATGAAGGTACAATCGAACAATGGTTAATTTCTAAAGGGGATCATGTGGATGAATATGAACCACTATGTGAAGTAGTTACAGATAAAGTAACAGCAGAAGTTCCCTCAACTATTTCTGGTACAATTACAGAGTTAATTGCTACTGAAGGTGAAACGATTGAAATCAATCAAACCATTTGTAAAATTCAACCCGACGATACATCTTTAAATTCTAATCAAGATGATACTAATGAAACAACTCGTCAAACACAAAGCAATTCTGAAAAAAGTCAGTCTAAGTCTTCTAACACAAATCAATCATCTAAGAATTCGATCAATAATGGAAGATTTTCTCCAGTCGTATTTAAGATAGCTTCAGAAAACGATATTGATTTATCACAAGTACCAGGCACAGGATTTGAAGGTAGAGTAACAAAAAAAGATATTGAAGCTTATATTCAAGAAAATAACCAACAAGATTCAAAAGAAACACATGCCACTCAGATAACCAATCATTCCGAAACGACTTCAAGAAATAATAACGCATCATCAAATGAACCATTAGACGATGATACCATACCAGTTAAAGGCGTGAGAAAAGCAATTGCCCAAAATATGGTTACCAGTGCCACTGAAATTCCACATGGCTGGATGATGATAGAAGTCGATGCTACAAACCTTGTGAAAACTAGAAATCATTATAAGACTGTGTTCAAAAAACAAGAAGGATATAATTTAACATTCTTTGCTTTCTTTGTAAAAGCTGTAGCAGAAGCTTTGAAATCTAATCCATTACTTAATAGCAGTTGGGATGGTAATGAAATTATAATTCATAAAGACATCAATATTTCAATAGCTGTAGCTGATGAAGACAAATTATATGTTCCTGTAATTAAAAATGCTGATGAAAAATCAATTAAAGGTATTGCTAGAGAAATCAATCAACTAGCACAAAAAGCTCGAAATCAACAACTGTCTCAAGAAGACATGACTGGTGGTACTTTTACAGTTAATAATACTGGTACATTCGGTTCTGTATCTTCAATGGGTATTATTAATCATCCTCAAGCAGCAATCTTACAAGTAGAATCAATTGTTAAAAAACCTGTTGTAATCGACGATATGATAGCTATAAGAAATATGGTTAATTTATGTATTTCAATTGATCATCGCATTTTAGATGGTGTTCAAACTGGACGATTTATGTCGCAAGTAAAAAATCGAATTGAAAGCTATTCAATTGAAACAACAAATATTTATTAAAAGTTTGTTATATTACAACCAACCTATTTGAACTATATGTTGGAAATTAGTAAAATGACAATACATAACAATTGACTGAAAGGTGATTCTAAATGGATTTAAATTTTGATTTATATATGAATGGTGTTGTAGAACAAGCTAGAAATGAAATTGAATCTGCTGGTTATGAACAATTAACTACTTCAGATGAAGTTGATAAAGTATTTAAACAAGATGGCACTACACTAGTAATGATAAATTCAGTTTGTGGATGTGCAGGAGGTATAGCGCGTCCAGCCGCAAGCCACGCACTTCACTATGATAAGTTACCTAATAGATTAGTTACTGTATTTGCTGGTCAAGATAAAGAAGCAACTCAGCAAGCAAGAGACTATTTTGAAGGATACGCACCTTCAAGTCCTTCATTTGCACTTATGAAAGATGGTAAGATTACTGAAATGATAGAACGCCATCAAATAGAAGGTCATGACGTAATGGATGTTATCAATCAACTTCAAAAGTTATTTGATAAGTATTGTGAAGAAAGATAAGAGGAACAATATATGCTAACTTTAAATCCTTATAGAATTGGATTTAGAACACTTAAAACAGCTGTAGGAATTACATTAGGTGTTATTTTAGCTAAATGGATAGGACTTGATAACTATGCTTCAAGTGCTATCCTCATTGTTCTATGTATTAAACATACTAAAGTTCACTCACTACAAGCAATTGGTTCTCGATTCGTTTCGTGTTTATTAATGTTATTTTTTGGTTCATTTATTTTTAATTTACTTGGTCAAAATGCAGTCGTTTTAGGATTAATTGTTTTATTATTTATTCCATTTACAGTGATGTTGAATGTTCAAGAAGGTGTAGTGACAAGTTGTGTCATTTTACTTCACGTATTTAATGCCAAAGTGATTGGTCTTCATTTAATTATTAATGAAATTTTACTTCTTATAATTGGTTTAGGAATAGCATTTTTAATGAATTTAATTATGCCTAGTCTAGATAATACATTAGGTAATTTTAAGAAAAAAATTGAAAATGAAATTAAAACGATATTTAAACAATATAGTGAAGCGTGTTTAAATATTAATAAACAATTGTCAATTTCTTTTGATACATTAGAAAACAATATTCGTAAGGCTAAATCTATTGCTTTTAGAGACGTTAAAAATCACTTTGTGCGAAATGAAAACTCATATTATCACTATTTCGATATGAGAGAAGAACAACTAGAAATACTACGCAGAATACAAACATTAATTCATAATACTTCATCTAATGATCCTTTGATAGAGACTGTTGCCCATTTAATGGCTGAAATTGGAGATAATGTTAATAGTAATGATTACACTGTGTTAAGACTACATTCATTATATGAGATACGTTTAAAATTAGACGAATTGCCATTGCCAGAATCACATCAATCTTTAAAATCAAGAGCAAGTATGATGCAAATTTTAAATGAATTAGAAGAATATTTAAATATTAAATCTCAATTCGGCTCTTTAAAATTACATAGTGAAATATAACATCTAAAAATAATTTCTAATCAAAGTAAAAAGACAAACTTCCTTTAAATACAAAAAGTTTGTCTTTTTTATATGCATAAATTTAAGAAATAATAATAAAAACTATCGTCAAATTTGGTTTTTTGTCGATAGTTTCTAATCTAATTAATTTTTAATGCATGAGAGGAACAAGACTTGTAAGTAACAGTGCAGCTACAACTGCAATTAACATGATAATGATAATAATTTTTAGCACTTTATTATTCAATGTAAACGCTCCTTGAAACTTTTAAATAATTTAATTATTCTTTATATTAATAACTTATAATATATAAAATAACCTTAAATGATTTCGATAAAAATGGCAATCAATTTATTTACTCTAATTCTCAAAGTCAGTTAAAATATTAACTATATAAGAAAGGGGTTTTCATAATGATTAATAGTCGCCGTTTACTTAATACTTTTTTAGAGTTAGTGCAAATTAATTCTGAAACTGGGAATGAAGAAACGATACAACCCATTCTAAAAAAGAAATTTATAGATTTAGGATTAAATGTTGTAGAAGATAATGCGTCTAAAAGAGAATGGTTAGGTGCAAATAATTTAATTTGTACCTTACCAAGTAGTGAAGGAAAAGAACATGTTTCTAAAATCTATTTTACTAGCCATATGGATACAGTTGTTCCAGGCATTAACGTTAAACCGATCCTTAAAGAAGATGGCTATGTATATTCAGACGGCACAACTGTATTAGGGGCAGATGATAAAGCAGGTATAGCTGCTTTGTTAGAAATGATTCAAACTATAAATGAACAAGAATTACCTCATGGACAAATTCAATTTATTATCACTGTAGGAGAAGAAGCAGGTTTAAAAGGTGCTAAAGAATTAGATCAAAACTTAATAGATGCAGAGTTCGGCTATGCTGTCGATGCCAGCCAAGCGGTTGGAACAACAGTGGTGGGTGCCCCAACTCAAATGATTATTAATACAACTATTTATGGGAAAACAGCACATGCTAGTAAACCCAACCAAGGTATAAGTGCAATTCATATTGCAGCTAAGGCGATCAATAAAATGCATTTAGGTCAGATTGATCAAGATACCACAGCTAATATTGGTAAATTTTATGGCGGTTCTGCTACAAATATTGTTGCAGATAAAGTCATTTTAGAGGGAGAAGCTCGTTCGCATAATGATAAAAGTTTAGAGTATCAAGTCAACCATATGAAAGAAACTTTCGAAACTACAGCAAAAGAATTAGGCGGTAAAACAAATGTTGAAATTTCTAAGAGTTATCCTGGTTTTAGAAGAAACGATTCTGAGACTGTAACTCAGTATGCTATAAAGAGTGCGAAAACTTTAGGTCTTTCAGGTAAAACTGTTATTGCTGGTGGAGGTTCAGATGGCAGTATTATTAACACGTATCATATTCCAACTGTCATATTAGGTGTAGGATATGAACATATTCATACTACTTCTGAACGTATTCCTGTAGCTGCTTTAAATCAACTTACGAGTCAATTGATTAAAATTGTTGAATTAGTAGCGAAATAATATTTTACTTTAGTGAAGACATTTATATTTTTGTGATACAATACTAATGAAATTATTGAATAAGAGAGGTAAGTAATATGACTCAACAAATAGGTGTTGTAGGTTTAGCTGTTATGGGTAAAAACCTTGCATGGAATATCGAATCACGTGGTTATAGCGTATCTGTTTATAACCGTTCTAGTGATAAAACAGATTTAATGATTAAGGAATCAGAAGGTAAACAAATTCATCCAACGTATTCTTTAGAAGATTTTGTGAACTCTTTAGAAAAACCACGCAAAATATTATTAATGGTTAAAGCTGGTCCTGCTACAGACGCAACAATAGATAGCTTATTGCCTTTATTAGATGACGATGACATTTTAATTGATGGGGGTAATACAAACTATCAAGATACAATTCGTCGTAACAAAGCTCTTGCTGAAAGTGGCATCAACTTTATTGGAATGGGGGTTTCTGGTGGTGAAATCGGTGCGTTAGCTGGTCCATCTTTAATGCCTGGTGGTCAACAAGAAGCTTACAACAAAGTAAGTGATATTTTAGATGCCATTGCTGCTAAAGCAAAAGATGGAGCTGCATGTGTAGAATATATTGGACCAAATGGTGCAGGACATTATGTAAAAATGGTTCATAATGGTATCGAATATGCTGATATGCAATTAATTGCAGAAAGTTATGCAATGATGAAAGAATTATTAGGTATGTCTCATGAAGAAATTTCTAAAACTTTTAAAGAATGGAATGCTGGAGAATTAGAAAGTTATTTAATTGAAATTACAGGCGATATTTTCACTAAATTAGATGAAAATAATGAGCCTCTTGTAGAAAAAATTCTTGATACTGCTGGTCAAAAAGGAACTGGTAAATGGACATCAATTAATGCATTAGAATTAGGAATACCATTAACAATTATTACTGAATCTGTATTTGCACGTTTCATTTCTTCAATTAAAGAAGAACGCGTGAATGCATCGAAAGTATTAAGTGGTCCTAAATCAAACTTTAATGGAAATAGAGAAGAATTCTTAGAAAAAATCCGTAAAGCGTTATATATGAGTAAAATTTGTTCATACGCTCAAGGTTTCGCCCAAATGCGTAAAGCGAGCAATGAAAACGAATGGAACCTTAAATTAGGTGATTTAGCAATGATTTGGCGTGAAGGTTGTATTATTCGTGCTCAATTCTTACAAAAAATTAAAGACGCATATGACAATAATTCAGGTCTTCAAAACTTATTATTAGACCCTTATTTCAAAGGTATTGTTACTGAATATCAAGATGCACTTAGAGAAGTAGTTGCTACTGGTGTTAAAAATGGTGTGCCAACACCTGGTTTCTCAGCAAGTATCAGCTATTATGATAGCTACCGTTCAGAAGATCTACCTGCTAATTTAATTCAAGCACAACGTGATTATTTTGGTGCACATACTTATGAACGCAAAGATAAAAATGGTGTTTTCCATACTCAATGGACTGAAGAATAATTATTGCATGATTAAAAATCTGGGACATCATTCAGTGTCCCAGATTTTTTATTATGACAGTTTAGTATAAATGTCTTAATAAATATAGTTTTGTTATTTTAATTTATATTTAATCGATATATTCCAAGTTGACATTTAGAAACTCGATTAGTACGATAAATATAGTTGTAAACGTTTTCTAAAAAATTGGATTATAGAAATATAATGCTATTACATATTATTTTATATTTTTATAAATCCAGAAAATTTAGATTATATATATTGAAGACTAACTTAATTTATTTACATAATATTTTCAAAGGAGCGGTATAAATGGAAAGAAATTGGTGGAAAGAAGCCGTAGCATATCAAGTGTATCCAAGAAGTTTTAATGATAGCAATAATGATGGTATTGGTGACTTACCAGGAATGGTAGAAAAGTTGGACTATCTGAAAGATTTAGGTATTGATGTCATTTGGCTTAGTCCAATGTATAAATCTCCAAACGACGATAATGGTTATGATATTAGTGATTATCAAGATATTATGGAAGAATTTGGAACAATGGAAGACTTTAATCATTTGTTATCTGAGGTTCATAAGCGTGGAATGAAATTAATTTTAGACCTTGTTGTTAATCATACATCTGATGAACACCCATGGTTTATAGAATCTCGTTCTAGTAAAGATAATCCTAAACGAGATTGGTACATTTGGGCAGATCCTAAATCTGACGGTTCTGAACCTAATAATTGGGAAAGTATTTTCAATGGTTCAACATGGGAATATGATGACACAACAAAACAGTATTATTTCCATTTGTTTAGTAAAAAGCAACCTGATTTAAATTGGAGTAATCCTGATGTTAGAGAAGCTGTTTTTAAAATGATGAATTGGTGGTTTGAAAAAGGAATTGATGGTTTTAGAGTCGATGCGATCACTCATATTAAAAAAACATTTGAAGCTGGTGATTTACCTGTTCCAAAAGGAAAACAATACGCGCCAGCATTTGATGTTGATATGAATCAACCAGGCATTCAAGATTGGCTTCAAGAAATGAAGGACAAATCACTTAGCCATTATGACATTATGACTGTTGGAGAAGCAAATGGCGTGAATCCAGATAATGCAAAAGAGTGGGTTGGAGAAAAAGAAGGTAAATTCAATATGATTTTCCAATTTGAACATTTAGGTTTATGGAGCACTGGAGATTCTAAATTTGATGTTTTATCTTATAAAAATGTATTAAACCGTTGGCAAAAACAATTAGAGGGCATAGGATGGAATGCACTATTTATAGAAAATCATGATCAACCTAGACGTGTTTCTACTTGGGGAGATGATAAAAAGTATTGGTTTGAATCTGCTACTAGCCATGCAGTGGTATATTTCTTACAACAAGGCACACCCTTTATTTATCAAGGTCAAGAAATTGGTATGACAAACTATCCATTTGAAAGTATTGAAACATTTAACGATGTTGCTGTAAAAACAGAATATCAAATTGTTAAATCTCAAGGTGGAGATGTTAATCAGTTATTAGATAAATATAAAATGGAGAATCGTGATAATTCTAGAACACCTATGCAATGGACTAATGAAATAAATGGAGGGTTTACTGAAGGTACACCATGGTTCCCAGTCAATCCTAACTATAAAACAATAAATGTAGCACAACAATCTGAGGATTCAGATTCCGTTCTTAATTTTTATAAACGTCTAATTAAATTAAAAAAATCTGATGATATATATACTTATGGTGAGTTTAATTTAATCGATGATGCGAACGAGAATATTTTTGCTTACACACGTAAACTAAATAATAAGACAATTCTAGTTGCAGGAAATTTAACAGATACTGTTGCATCATTAAATTTACCATTCGAAATTGAACCGTCTCATATTAAGCTACACAATTATAAAAATGATTTAGAGATCACTAATATGAGACCTTTTGAAGCATTCGTAGCCGAACTTTAATAGTAAAGAGTCCGAAATATAAAGTTTCTGAATAAGTGAAAAAAGATAATTTCTATATTATTTCAATAGAAATTATCTTTTTTATAAATTTTTTAATTATTTTCAGCTCGTTGAGCTGCTACTTTTCTTATTCGAATGCTATCATTAAGTCATTTTTCTATCTTACGTCCTGAAAACACAGATTGTGTGTAGACTAGAATACTTTTAACATCATTTTTGGATGGTATGGTGTTGCACCACGATGATGTCTGAATTCATCGAATTCAGTCTTAGGAATTATTTCTATAGTATATCATTTACATGTCGTGACATATCATTTGTGGGGATAAGAAATGAAGTTTCCATTGGTAGAGTAAGTTGAGTCATATTATAATCTTTATGTATAAAGTACTTCGTTAATTTAGTTTATTGGTATTTATTAAATTATACGAAGGAGCCTTATTTTTTTAAAGTATTTCAATATAAAATTACATATAAATACAAAGTATTTTGTCAAGACTCTTGAGGAAACAAGACAAGCTGAAGACTACAGGCTGAAGCTGTCCTCTAAGAAAGTGAGTCAACAATACGAAGTATTGTAAATAAAAAGCCAGTAAATGAATGGCACTGAACCCTTAAAATGGGAACTTAA
>NZ_KV821125.1:0-277 GCF_001815595.1 Staphylococcus sp. HMSC070D05
TCCCATGGAAGTATTAACAACCGATATTACTTATTTACCATTTGGTCATTCTATGTTGTATTTATCTTCGATAATGGATATTTATAACGGAGAAATTGTGGCGTATAAAATAGATGATAAACAAGACCAAAGTTTAGTTAATGATACATTAAATCAAATCGATATACCCGAGGGATGTATATTACATAGTGATCAAGGCAGCGTTTATACATCTTATGCTTATTATCAATTATGCGAAGAAAAAGGCATTATCAGAAGTATGTCCCGAAAGGGGAAC
>NZ_KV821126.1:0-1256 GCF_001815595.1 Staphylococcus sp. HMSC070D05
TAATGTACGATTTCATCCACTGGATCTTTTGTTACTTTAGTTGTCGGTGTTCCTTCTCCTACTTTTTCACCAGTAGTTGGATTGACATAAATAGGTGTTGTTGTTGTTTTTTCTCCATTTTCACCTTTTTGTACGACTTCTTCTGTACCAGGCGCTAATTTTGGATCAAATTCACGTTTTGTTTCATACGGAATCTTTTCTGTTGTCGTTTCTGGTGTACCTTCTTGAGCTTTAGGAGTATAAGTTAATGTTGCGCCATCTAAGTCTGTTCTCATTACACCATCTGCGTAAGTTCCAGCATCACCATTTCCATACTGACTTGATGTTACTAAGAAATTATAACTATCTTTTTTATTTAACCCTAATTCTGACAAAGTAGCTGTCCATGTTTTACCAGCATAAGTTGCTGTAAATGTTTCATTTGAAGCATTATATTTTAAATTTACATTATTTAATTTTTGACCATAAAATTTACCATCGGAGTCGTTTGTTGTATTATCAGCATATTTAATGCCGTCAAATTTTGAATTATTAACATTGTCTCCCGGAGTGCCTGAACCTACTTTAGATGTCTTACCTTGGGCATCATTTTTCACAAAAGTAGCATATCCTTTGTATCCTTGGCCTGCTTGTTTTTCAGCTCTATCTAATGGATCATTATTGTAGTAACCTGTATCAATTCTGAAGCCAGCTGCATCAGCCATACCTTTTTCTCGTAAAATGCCGCCATCTTTTAAGTAAGTATTTGCATCATTCTTACTAAACATAAAGCCCCAACCATCAGCACCTGAAGTATTACTTTGATGATTATTAGCTACTCTAATATTAAAGTCGAAATCATTATCAAATGTAATTTGATTTTTAAATTGTACAGCACCTGATGTAGTCGTTCCAGCTGGTTGTCCATAATTAAATCTTGTTAAATTCTTAGCTTTTAAATCTGTAGGATTTTCTTCAATATCTACCCTTCCGTAAAATTCATAGTTGTCTCTTCCTCTTACTGTAGTAGCTGGCAAATTAATAGTAGATGTCTCATTAGTAGAATCGCTTGCTGGCATGCTATATAAGGACATAAACGCCGGTGCACTATTCAAGTTTAATTCTTCCGAAGATAATGAACTATTTAAATCATAGTTTGAGTTCAAAGCTTCAATCTTATTATCTTCACTTTTCTCAGAACCTTGAAGATTTAAATTTTCATCTGAAGAAACAGTATTTGTTATTTCTTCTGTATTTTCTTCACTTGTTGGCGCTTC
>NZ_KV821127.1:0-18696 GCF_001815595.1 Staphylococcus sp. HMSC070D05
CACTTATCCAGATACTTTATGTCCCGGACTCTCGTTTTTTTATTCGAAGTGATAATCTTCTTTAATTTTTCTAAAGCTTGAAGCTAAGCGTGTCACATTAACAATAAATGAGATAAATGATGTGAATTTACGGAATTTACGAGGTGATCTCATCGAAACGATAAAATCGAACACAGTACCCGCTGTGCTAAGTGCTAGTGATAGATAAACGAGATTTTTATTTTTTGCACTATATTTAATTCCATTATATCCATCCACAATAAATCCTGCTGTACTTACTAAACTAGATAAGCGTGAAAGTTTTGATTGTTTTGCCATCATACAAGACCTCCTTAAAAATAAAAACCAAATCTGAATGTTATATCACTCATTAAGAATTTGTTCCAATCTTTGTTTTAATGTATGTTAATATCATACTAAATTAAATTATTTTTTTGAAGTGAGAATATTTTAATAAGGATGAATAGAATGATTAAATGCGTATGTTTAGTGGAAGAAACAGAGGACCAAATTTTATTGGTACAGGTTCGTCACAGAGAAAAATACTATTTTCCTGGTGGGAAAATTGATGAAGGTGAGACACTCTTAGAAGCTATTCAAAGAGAAATTGAAGAAGAACTACAACTTCATTTTTCTCAAGATGATTTTACATATATTGGAAAAGTGATTGGTGAAGCCTATCCTCAACCAAATACTTTGACCGAATTAAATGGATTTAAAGTTAATCAAAGTATTGATTGGAATGAAGTTCAAATTGATAATGAAGTTACTGATATTCGCTGGTTCAATAAATCTGATACACAGTATATCGCACCAGCTGTAATTAAGTGGATTGAAACATTTTCAACATAAATATTGAATAAATAAAACAGCGACATTTGATGCTTTCAATCATTAAACGTCACTGTTTAGTCTTTACTATTCTATTTCTTCGTTTAAGGATGAAGTAGTAGTGTAGTCATTTGTTTATTTAAGTTGATGATATTTAATTAACCGAGCACTAACCCAAGCTGTGATAGGAATACTTAATGCGACTGCAATGCCACCTAATAAAATGGAGATAAACTCTTGAGCAAAAATTTTAGAATTTAAAATATGCCCAAATGAATAATGAAGTTGAAAAAACCAAAAGAATAATGTTAATTGTCCACCAAAATAAGCTAAATAAATTGTATTAGCGGAAGTAGCAAGAATTTCCCTGCCAACACGCATACCAGATTTAAATAATTCTTTACGAGAAAGATTAGGGTTTGTTTCATTCAACTCATACATTGGTGAACTTATTGTAATCGTTAAATCTATTACAGCAGCGATGACAGCCAACATAATAGTAAAAACAGAAAATTGTAGCATATTAATATCAATATTCATTGAAAAAATATAGGTTTCATCTTGTTGTTCTGTAGCAAAACCTTGTAGATGGCCAAATTTTACAGATAAATAGACGCCTATGATAAGAAGAACTGTTGTTACTATAGTTCCAATAAATGCAGCTTGTGTTTTAATATTGTAACTATTTAAAATAAAAAGGTTACAAGCAGCAATCACAAGACAAAAGGTAAAAGCTATAAGATAGATTGGTATGCCAAACAGAATGAAAACAATACTAATCATAAGAATAATAAAATTTAAAAATAAAGTGAGATAGGAGATGAGTCCTTTTTTACCGCCAAGCAAAATCATTAAAATAAAAAGTAATAGTGCGAGTAAAAAAATTGTAGTCATCGACTTACTCCTTTCCACTTAAATATAGTGACCATAAGTCCTATTGTTATAGGAATGGTCAATACAATACCGATACCACCAGTCAGTGCACGTGTAATTTCTAGAGACCAGTTCATAGATATTGTGTAAGTAAATGTATTCGCATTTTTTAAGTAAATTAATACCATAGCTAGACTACCTGATAAATATGAAAATAATAAGATATTGGTCATGGTACCCATAATATCTTGGCCAATATGACGTCCAGCTAAAGCCCAACGAGATATTGAAAGGTTAGGCGTACGTTGGAGAATTTCGTACATTCCACTAGAAATTGTAATTGCTACATCCATTACTGCACCTAATGTTCCTATAAGAACAGAAGACATAAAGACATCTTTGGGAGGTAGCGTTAAAAAACTCATTGTTTCATATTTGATTCCATTACCACCTGTAAATTGAATTAATAATTCAGTCATCCCTACACATAAAAACGTTCCAGATAAAGTGGCAACTATCGTAACCCAAGTTCGTTTTTGCCACCCAGTTACTAATACTAATGTAAGAATAGTTGATAAAATAATGGCTATACTCATTAATAAAAATAAATTTGTACCTGAAAAAGTATTATGAATGACTATTGAAACAATAATAAACGCGGTGTTAAATAGTAGAGATAGAATTGATTGTAACCCTACATTTTTGCCTACAATTAAAAGTGTCACGATAAATACGCCTACAATCGCCACAGTAAGGCCATCGCGTTTTTTTTCTAGAATAGTAGCGTCAGATGGACTTTTTTGCATATGTAATAATACTTTTTCATTTTTAGAAAATTGCTCTGAATCTGCTTGAGATTTTACAAAATGATTATTAACAGTGGTAATATCGTTTTTATATTTACCGTTTAGAATGCGTATAGTTAATCGTTGATTATATTTTGTGTCAGTATTATGATGCTCGTCCGTGACTTTTTGACCATGACTTGTTTCGACATTTGTGATTTTACCAATAGGTATTTGATATAATGAAGCATTAAAAAATGTAAAAATAAATAATCCAATCATTATTAAAGTAACAATAATAATTAGACGATGAGTGTTTTTAATTTTAGGTATGTGACGTCTCTTTATATTCATTAAATATAATCCTCTTTTTAATTATATAATTTATCCCTTTATCGCAATAAAGTAATTATACGCGTGTTCAAAATGATATTCAATTCACATGTTATGGGTTAGTGTTCGTTACAAGACCTAGTGATATGTTGAAACTTTACTTAGCAATGTTTGAATGAGATAAAATAGATTAAAGATATCTACTTTTTTATTGTCTTTTTTAAATACCACACAAAATGAACGTTTTAATTCTGTATGTGATAAAGAGATATCCTCTACTTGCTCAGATGAATGATCCAACGATATATAATCAGGTAGGAGTAGATGGCCGCGACATTGTTTTAATAGATACTGACCAAGAGATTTTGTACCTAGTGTGTATATAGGTACTTTAATTACAGATTCTAATCGTTTTTTAATAGAATCAGGCAAAACGTGAAGTGTATATAAAGGATTTTTTTTAAATTGTTTAAGCTGTGTTAAGGGTGGATTAAATGATAAGGCAATCGCATCGTCTTTAGGTACATATAAGTGATATGTCTCTTCATATAAAGATGTCATTGAAAAAGTTGAGTTTGCTTGTAGTTCAGGTGTATTCTCAACAATAGCTATATCAATTTTTCCTGAATTTAAATAGTCTACTATCTGAGTATGATTCATTAAACTAGGTATAATGTGACTATCATATTCTCTTTCAAACGTTTGAATCATAGGCGTAATTATATGAGAAGCATGGCTTTCTTCAAAACCCAAATTGATATGATGAGCGTTTTTAAGTTGTTCTTGTTGAAAAAGAGCAACTGTTTCGTCAAGTTGTTCTAGTATGTGAGTTGCTTGTGTTAGTAACGCTTTACCGTGTGATGTAAGATATATATTGCGACCTTGTCTATCAAATAATGGAACTTGTAATTCTTTTTCAAGTAAATTGATTTGGCGACTAATTGCAGATTGAGCAATATTAAGTTCCAATGCAGCCTCAGAAATATGTTCACGGCGAGCGACTTCAACAAAGTATCGTAATTGTTTAATTTCCATATTTTACCTCCTTAATATAAGTATATCGTAAATAATCTAATTATTAGAATGATATCATCTATTTAATATATTGTTCAGATAAATATTTTACATTATATTAATTGTTATTAACAGTAAATTTTCTGAAAATTCTCAAAAGGAGTGGGCATCGTGTTTAAAGATAAACTAAAAAGAGGGTTATATGATTACCGTGAGGAACATGATGCATGTGGAATCGGTTTTTATGCCAATATGGATAATTTAAGATCTCACGATATTATTGAAAAGTCATTAGAAATGTTGCATAGATTAGACCATCGAGGCGGTATTGGAGCTGATGGTATTACTGGTGATGGCGCAGGAATTATGACAGAAATTCCCTTCGAATTTTTTAAAAAACATACTCATTTCGACTTACCTAATGAAGGCGAATATGCAGTAGGTCTTTTTTTCTCTAATCAAAAAGTTTTAAGTACACAGCATGAAACTGTATTTAATCAATACTTTAACGATGAAGGATTGAAAGTAATTGGTTATAGAGATGTACCTGTAGACACACAAGCATTAGCAGAACATGTTGCTTCTACAATGCCTTATGTACAACAAGTATTTGTAGATTTAAACCAACACGAAACGCCTGTTAAACAGCTTTATTTAGCACGTAAACAAATTGAACAATATGCAGAACGCGAACATTTAGATTTATATTTTACAAGTTTGTCTCATAAAACGATTGTCTATAAAGGTTGGTTACGTTCAGATCAAATCAAGAAGTTATACCTAGACTTAAACCATGATGATTATCAATCAAAATTAGGACTTGTTCATTCTAGGTTTAGTACGAATACCTTCCCTAGTTGGAAACGTGCACATCCTAACCGACTTCTTATGCATAACGGAGAAATTAATACGATTAAAGGTAATGTTAATTGGATGCGTGCCCGTCAACGTCAACTTATTAATACTTTATTTGGTAATGAAAGTGAAAAAATTCAAAATATTGTTGATGAAGATGGAAGCGACTCAGCTATTGTAGATAACGCGTTGGAGTTTTTAAGTTTAGCAATGGAGCCTGAAGAAGCGGCGATGTTACTTATACCAGAGCCATGGTTATATAATAAATCCAATGATGAACATGTACGTGCATTTTATGAATTTTATAGCTATTTAATGGAACCTTGGGATGGCCCAACAATGATTTCATTCTGTAATGGCGATAAAATTGGCGCATTAACTGATCGAAATGGATTACGACCAGGACGCTATACAATCACTAAAGATAATTTTATTGTTTTCTCATCTGAAGTGGGTGTGATTGATGTTCCAGAAGAAAACGTTGCTTTTAAAGGACAATTGAATCCTGGGAAATTATTGCTCGTTGATTTTAACTCTAATAAAGTCATTGAAAATAACGAACTTAAAACTCATATTGCACATAAATATCCTTATAAAGATTGGATTGATCAATACAAAATTGATTTAGAATTAGACGAAGTTCATTATCAACGTCAATTATTAGATGAAGCAATACTGTTTAAAGTACAAAAGCAGTTTGGCTACACTAAGGAAGATATTCATAAATATATGACAGATCTAGTGATAGGAAAAAAAGATCCTATTGGTGCAATGGGGTATGATGCACCGCTCGCAGTACTAAATGAACGACCAGAATCATTATTTAACTATTTTAAACAACTATTTGCTCAAGTAACGAATCCACCTATCGATGCTTATCGTGAAAAGATTGTAACAAGTGAGTTATCTTATCTAGGTAGTGAAGGAAATTTACTTCATCCAGAACCGAATGTCTTAGATCGTATACAACTTACTAAACCAGTGCTTACATTAAATCAATTAGATAAAATTGAACAAAGTAAGTTTAACGTGAAACATTTATCGACCCTGTATCAAGATATTTCACTTGAAGAAGCTTTAAATCATATAGGAGAAGAAGCGGTTCAGGCTACAAAAGAAGGTTGCTCAATTTTAGTGTTAGATGATAGCGCACTTATCAATACAATTCAGTCGTTGCATTATGCTATGCCAATGTTATTAGCTGTAAGCCATATTCATCAATTACTTATTAAAGAAGATTTACGTATGAGTACAAGTATTGTTGCTTTATCAGGTGAAACACGTGAAGTGCATCATGTTGCTTGTTTACTTGGATATGGTGCTAATGCAGTCATTCCATATTTAGCACAACAAACGATTGCTCATTTAACTGATAGTCACCATCTTGAAGGTTTGATTTCTGAAAATGTTGAAACTTATACAAATGTTTTATCAGAAGGTGTTATTAAAGTCATGGCTAAAATGGGAATTTCTACCGTTCAAAGTTATCAAGGCGCACAAATATTTGAAGCAGTAGGCTTATCTCAAAATGTTATTGACACTTATTTTACAGGAACACAATCTAAATTATCAGGATTAAGTATTGAACAAATTGATGAAGAAAATAGAAAACGTCAAAGTAATGAAGAAGCATATCTAGCTTCTGGTAGTAACTTCCAATGGCGCCAACAAGGACAACATCATGTATTTAATCCAACAACGATTCATTTATTACAACATGCCTGTCGTGAAAATAATTACGAGCAATTTAAAACATTTACTAATGCTGTGCATGAAAATAGACACGACCATTTACGTGATTTACTAGAATTTAAATCTCAAGCATCAATTCCTATTGAGCAAGTAGAATCTGTAGAATCGATTGTAAAACGCTTTAACACAGGTGCTATGAGCTATGGTTCTATTTCTGAGGAAGCACATCAAACTTTAGCAAAAGCGATGAATACATTAGGAGGAAAAAGTAATAGTGGTGAAGGAGGAGAAAATCCTAAACGATATGTCATTCAAGAAGATGGCAGTTATTTATCAAGTGCGATTAAACAAGTTGCATCAGGACGATTTGGTGTCACTAGTGAGTATTTACAACATGCTAAAGAATTACAAATTAAAGTAGCTCAAGGTGCAAAACCTGGTGAAGGAGGACAACTTCCTGGCACTAAAGTATATCCTTGGATTGCTGAAACACGTGGATCTACACCAGGTATTGGGCTTATTTCTCCACCACCACACCATGATATTTATTCAATTGAAGATTTAGCGCAATTGATTCACGATTTGAAAAATGCAAATAAAGATGCTGATATTGCTGTTAAACTCGTATCTAAAACTGGTATAGGAACGATTGCTTCAGGGGTAGCTAAAGCATTTGCAGATAAAATTGTAGTCAGTGGTTATGACGGTGGTACTGGTGCATCTCCTAAAACAAGTATTCAACATGCCGGATTACCATGGGAGCTTGGTTTAGCAGAAACACACCAAACATTAAAGTTAAATGATTTACGTAGTCGTGTACGTTTAGAAACAGACGGTAAGTTATTAACAGGTAGAGATGTAGCATTAGCGTGTGCATTAGGAGCAGAAGAATTTGGTTTTGCAACTGCACCTCTTGTTGTTCTCGGATGTATTATGATGAGAGTGTGTCATAATGATACTTGTCCAGTAGGAATAGCAACGCAAAATAAAGATTTACGTGCGCTTTATAGAGGTAAAGCGGATTACGTTGTTAATTTTATGCATTTCATCGCTGAAGAATTAAGAGAAGTGCTCGCAGAACTTGGGTTGAAAACAGTCGAAGAACTAGTAGGACGTACTGACTTACTACAACGTTCTCGTCATATTAATCCTAAGTCTAAAGCTGCATCACTTGATATTGAGAAATTACTTCATGCAGTTGATGGACCAAACACAAAAGAAATAGCTCAAAATCATCATTTAGATATTGGATTCGATTTAAATTATTTATATAAAGAGGCAAAACAAAGTATTGAAAATGGAGAAACATTTAAAGGACACTATACAATTAATAACACTCAACGAAATGTTGGTGTAATGACGGGTAGTTATATTACGAAGCAACATGGTAGTAAAGGTTTACCTGAAGAAACGATTATTGCGGAAACGATGGGCCATGCTGGGCAAAGTTTAGGTGCATTTGCTCCTAAAGGACTATTAATACATCATACTGGAGATGCCAATGACTATGTAGGGAAAGGGTTATCTGGTGGAACAGTCGTTGTGAAAGCACCAAAGCATGCTCGTGAAAATGAAATTATTGCAGGTAATGTATGCTTCTATGGAGCCTCTAGTGGTAAAGCATATATTAATGGTAGTGCTGGAGAACGTTTCTGTATTCGTAATAGTGGTGTTGATGTAGTTGTTGAAGGAATTGGAGATCATGGTTTGGAATATATGACAGGTGGACATGTTGTTATACTTGGTGATGTTGGGAAAAATTTTGGCCAAGGTATGAGTGGTGGAGTATGTTACATTTTCCCAAGTGATATCGAAGCATTTAAAAAGGCAAATCAACTTCCAACATTAGCATTTAAACGCGTGCAACATGATGAAGAAAAGCAGTTACTTAAATCTATGATAGAAGAACATTATCGTTATACAGAAAGTACAAAAGCTAAAGATATCTTAAATCAATTTGAGAATATCACTAAACATGTCATAAAAGTGATTCCAAAAGATTATGAATTAATGATGCAAAAAATTGAGTTACAGCGTCGTCATTTATCAGATGATAACGAAGCAAAATTAGCTGCATTTTATGATCATCGCACATCAATTGAAAAAGACTTGCAACCAACTGTGGTTTATTAAAGAAAGGAAGGAAAAGTTATGGGTGAGTTTAAAGGGTTTATGAAATATGAGAAACAATCATTAGCAGAATTGTCACTCATTGAACGTTTAGAAGGACACGATGCGTTTCAACAGCGACTTTCTAGAGAAGAAGCCTCTATTCAAGGGGCAAGATGTATGGATTGTGGAACGCCATTTTGTCAAACTGGACTTCCTTTCGGACGAGAAACAATTGGTTGTCCAATAGGAAATTATATACCTGAATGGAATGACTTAGTTTATCATCAAGACTTTAAAGAAGCATACGAACGTCTAAGTGAGACGAATAATTTTCCTGAATTTACAGGACGTATTTGTCCTGCACCATGCGAGCAATCATGTGTTATGAAAATTAATCGTGATTCTGTAGCAATTAAAGGTATCGAACGCACGATTATTGATGAAGCTTATGACAACGGATGGGTAAAACCAAAATCTCCAAAAGAACACAAAGACCAGAGTGTGGCAATTGTTGGAAGCGGTCCTGCAGGATTAGCAGCTGCCGAAGAATTAAATCATTTAGGCTATCAAGTTACCGTTTTTGAAAGAGCAGCTGAGCCAGGTGGTTTATTAATGTATGGTATTCCAAATATGAAATTAGACAAAACTGTGGTTCGACGTAGAATTGAAATTATGCGTGAGGCAGGTATTACTTTCAAGACGAATACTAATATCGGTGTAGATATAACACGTGATGAATTAGAAGAACAATTTGATGCGATTATATTATGTACTGGTGCTCAAAAAGCACGCGACTTACCTTTAGAAGGTAGAATGGGACAAGGTATTCATTTTGCTATGGATTACCTTACTGAGCAAATGCAAGTTCTAAATGGTGAGATTGAAGAAGCTTCAATTACGGCTAAAGATAAAAATGTAATTGTTATAGGAGCAGGGGATACTGGAGCAGACTGCGTAGCAACTGCTTTACGCGAAAATTGTAAATCTATTGTACAGTTTAACAAGTATACAAAAGCACCAGAAGAGATTACATTTGAAAGTAACACTTCTTGGCCTTTAGCGTTACCTGTATTTAAAATGGATTATGCTCATAAAGAATATGAAGCACGATTTGGAAGAGAGCCTCGCGCATATGGCGTTCAAACTATGCGATATGATGTAGATGCGATGGGTAATATTCGCGGCGTTTATACCCAAATTTTAGAAGAAACACCTGAAGGTATGGTAGTGGTTGATGGTACAGAAAGACACTGGCCAGCAGATTTAGTATTATTATCAATCGGATTTGAAGGAACTGAAACAACAGTACCACGATCATTTGATATTAAAACTAAACAAAATAAAATTGTAGCAAATGAGCATGATTATCATACAAATCAAGAAAAGGTATTTGCTGCAGGAGATGCACGTCGTGGACAAAGTTTAGTCGTGTGGGCAATTAAAGAAGGACGAGCTGTAGCTAAATCAGTAAATCAATATCTCAAACAAAAACTTTTAACATAATAATATAAAAAGATTGACTTCCAATGAATAATATTATATAATGGTTATTGTGTTCATTGGAGGAATACCCAAGTCCGGCTGAAGGGATCGGTCTTGAAAACCGACAGGGCCTTAACGGGCCGCGGGGGTTCGAATCCCTCTTCCTCCGCCATTATAATTAAAATCCAAGACTAATCAATATAAAGAAGATAAGCACTCAGTAACTTACTGAGTGCTTATTTTTATGTAGTAAATTTTTAAAAATCAAACAATTTTATGAAAGCCTTTACATAACTTGTCTAGACAAGTTATACTTTGTTTAAGTTAGAAACAAAGGAGTGGACATCGTGGGTGTAAAAAGAAAAGATGTACAAGATATTGTTCAAGCAATAGGTGGAAAAGAAAACATAGATACTGCTACTCATTGTGTAACGCGATTACGATTAGTTTTGAAAGATGATAATAAAGTAAATAAGGAAGCTTTAGCTAATAATACGCTTGTTAAAGGCCAATTTAAAGCTGACAATCAATATCAAATTGTTATTGGTCCTGGTACAGTAGATGAAGTGTATAAACAGTTTGTAAATGAAACCGGTGTAGAAACTGCGTCTAAAGATGAAGCAAAAACTGCCGCTGCAAAAAAAGGCAATCCATTACAACAGTTAGTAAAATTATTAGGAGATATTTTTATTCCAATTTTGCCAGCACTGGTAACAGCTGGTTTACTTATGGGGATTAATAATCTTTTAACTATGGAACATTTATTTGGTCCTAAGGCCTTAGTGGAACAACATCATCAATTAGGTGATATTTCTAATATTATTAATGTCATAGCTAGTACAGCATTTATCTTTTTACCAGCTTTAATTGGTTGGAGTAGTATGAAAGTCTTTGGAGGAAGTCCAATTTTAGGATTAGTGTTGGGATTGATATTAATGCACCCTCAACTCGTTTCACAATATGATATCGCTAAAGGCCATATTCCTACATGGAATTTATTTGGTTTAGAAATTAAACAATTAAACTACCAAGGACAAGTTCTTCCGGTACTTATTGCGGCTTATGTACTTTCTTTAATTGAAAAAGCACTTAATAAAGTCGTGCATGATTCAATTAAGATGCTTGTAGTAGGGCCTGTAGCATTATTAATTACAGGATTCCTATCATTTATTATTATTGGGCCTATAGCATTAGCAATCGGAACAGCAATTACAGGTGCTATACAATTTATTTTTGAACATGCGGGTTGGTTAGGTGGCGCAATTTATGGTTTCTTCTATGCACCACTTGTGATTACTGGGTTACACCATATGTTCTTAGCAGTGGATTTTCAATTGATGGGCAGTTCTTTAAAGGGAACTTATTTATGGCCAATTGTAGCCATCTCTAATATTTGTCAAGGATCAGCTGCATTTGGTGCATGGTTCATTTATAAACGTCGAAAAATGGCAAAAGAAGAAGGATTAGCATTAACATCTAGTGTTTCTGCTTTCTTAGGTGTCACTGAACCAGCTATGTTTGGAGTGAATTTACCTTTAAAAGTACCGTTTTTTGCTGCTATTTGTACATCGGGTATATTAGGGGCAATCATTGGAGCAAACCGAGTACTTGGCAATGTAGGGGTAGGAGGCGTTCCAGCTTTTATTTCAATCCAAAGTAAATATTGGTATATTTATATACCTGTTATCCTATTAGCAGTGGTTTTGCCAGCAGTATTAACGGTGATTTTTTCTAAATTCACTAAAATTAAAGCTAAAGAAATGGTAGGAAATCCTGATATAAAATGAGACTTATGAACGTTCATTATAAGATGTGAATAATTAATTATTTTGAAGAATATATATTTTAGATAAAGGTGGCATTAATATGATTCAAAACGATTGGAGAAAATCAGTAGTGTATCAAATTTACCCTAAATCTTTTAATGATACGACTGGAAACGGCAAAGGAGATTTGAATGGTATTATTGAAAAATTAAATTATATAAAGTATTTAGGCGTGGACTATATTTGGCTAACACCTATTTATGAATCACCAATGAATGATAATGGTTACGATATCAGCGATTATTTTAAAATTAATGAAGAGTTTGGAACATTAGATGATTTTAAAAAATTGATTAGTGAAGCACATCGTCGAGACTTAAAAGTTATGCTAGACATTGTGATTAATCATACTTCTACGGAACATCATTGGTTTAAGGAAGCAATTCGTTCAAAAGATAATCCTTATCGAGATTTTTATTTTTTCAAATCATCAACAGATGGACCACCAACAAATTGGCAATCTAAATTTGGTGGAAATGCTTGGGAATACGATGAGAAATCAGATGAATACTATCTACACTTATTTGATGTGACACAAGCTGATTTGAATTGGGATAATGAAAAAGTAAGACAAGCACTTTATGAAATGGTAAATTATTGGATTCAATTTGGCGTTGATGGTTTCCGTTTTGATGTAATAAACCTTATTTCTAAAGATGAATTTAAAAATTCAGAAGCCATCGGAAAAGAATTTTACACTGATGGTCCTCGCGTCCACCAATATTTACATGAACTCAACCGTCATACTTTTGGAAATAGAAATATGATGACAGTAGGTGAGATGTCTTCAACGACGATTGACAATTGTATTAAATATACACGTCCTGAGCGTCAAGAATTGAATAGTGTATTTAATTTTCATCATTTAAAAGTGGATTATAAAGATGGTGAAAAGTGGACAAATAAAAAATATGATTTTCTTAAATTGAAGAAAATTTTAATGGAATGGCAAGTAGGTATCCATAATGGTGGTGGATGGAATGCTATTTTTTGGTGTAATCATGATCAACCAAGAGTCGTATCACGATTTGGCGATGACACAAACGAATTGAATCGTCAAGCAAGTGCAAAAATGTTAGCTATTGTGTTACATATGTTACAAGGAACACCCTATATTTATCAAGGTGAAGAAATTGGCATGACTGACCCTCATTATACATCAATACAAAAATATAGAGATGTAGAATCTCTTAATGCGTATACACTTCTAAAACAAGAAGGGATATCAGAAGAAGAAATCTTGACCATTTTATCCCAAAAATCGCGTGATAATTCGCGTACTCCTATACAATGGAATCAAAATGAAAATGCAGGATTTACATCTGGTACGCCATGGATAGATTTACCTAATAATACAGATGCAATTAATGTTGAAGATGCTATAAATAATAAAGATTCAGTTTTACATGTATATCGTCAACTTATTAAGTTACGTCATCATCATGATATTATTACTTATGGAGATATTGAACCATTGTATATGGATCATCCACAATTGTTTATTTATCGTCGCACCTATAAAAATGATTCTTGGTTAATTATTGCTAACTTTTCAAATGAAGCTGTTAGTATTCCAGATGATCTTGATATAGTAGGAGATATTATTATTCAAAGTGGTACAATTCTTGACAATAAGATTTCACCATATGGTGCGATAGTTATTAGTAAGTCATATTAAATGATAGGGTGAAAAAATAAAAATGAAGCAACAAAAGTTTGCAGTAATTTATGAAAAATTAAAAAAAGATATTTCTGAGGGAATATACTTATATGGTGAACAACTACCGTCAGAACGTGAGCTTGTAGAAACGTATCACTCCTCTCGAGAAACGGTAAGAAAAGCACTTGAATTACTTGCAAATGACGGGATGATTCAAAAAATTAAAGGAAAAGGATCGATAGTTATTCAACAAGATATCACGGAATTTCCTTTTGCAGATTTAATTAGCTTTAAAGAAGTTAAAGAAAAGTTAAACTTAACTCATGAAACACATGTACTTGTAAATGAAATAATAAAGGCCTCTGATGTTCCTTTAGTGAAAGAACAATTGTGTCTAAGAAATAACGATTTATTATGTCATGTAGTAAGAAGTAGAAGTATAAATGGAAAAGTTAAAATATTAGATGAAGATTATTTTCTAACATCATTAGTTCCTAAAATATCTAATGAAATAGCTAGAAAGTCTATTTATGATTATTTAGAAAAAGAACTTCATTTAGATATTAGCTATTCTAATAAATCAATTACATTTGAACCATTTAAGGATTTTGAATATCAAGTGTTTGGTAAAGTCCACCATTCATATACAGCGACCGTAAGAAGTATCGTTTTTCTTAAAGATACGACGCGATTTCAATATAATGTTTCAAAGCATTTAGCGACAGAGTTTAAGTTTAATGAATTTTCTCGTCGACAAACTAAATAGTAATATTTTTGAATTTATTTTTAACTTGAATGATTTATAAATAAATATACTATTTTACTTGCAACGTTAATACGTTTTATAGTATTATAAAACTTACCGTGCTAGGTGGGGAGGTAGCGGTTCCCTGTACTCGAAATCCGCTTTATGCGAGACTTAATTCCTTCGTTGAGGGTGTACTTTTGTGAAGTCTGCCCGAAGCACGAGGTGTTTGAAGATTTCGGTCCTATGCAATATGAACCCATGAATCATGTCAGGTCCTGACGGAAGCAGCATTAAGTGGACACTCATATGTGCCGTAGGGTAGCCGAGATTTAGCTATCGACTTCGGTAACGTTTATGATATACACTCGATTCGAAGGTGCACGGTTATTTAATTTAAAATTAATCATTTCTATAAATATATATACGTTACGAGTGACTTTAATTTAAAGTCACTCCTTTTTTATATAAACTATAGAAGAACTTAGAATACAGATAAAGACTCCTAAATCATTTAAATAAGTTGGCATCGAACAACTATAAACATCACACTTACATATAGATATTCAAAATAAGCATTTTGAGAAAAACAAACACCCTAAATTATTTTTATAATAAGGGTCATGGGTGTATACACTGATACATTCACTTACTTCATTTAATAGAAATATGATTAGGAACATGTTAATTATAGGGGGAAGTTATGCAAGTTTATTTAAGTACTTTAACTGAAATGGATTATATCGAGACTTTAGAAAAACTTGAACAACATTATACTAATAACAAAGATTTAGATGGTAAATCACATAGTAAAATAATTTCTAATTTAAGAAAACAACATACATATAATTATGAATTAGAAGTTATTGCCAAAAAAGAAGATGGGGAGATTATAGGTCATATCATGCTAAATGAAGTGAATCTCATTGATAATGAAGATACATTTAAAGTATTACAATTATCTTCTTTGATTGTAGCAACACCTTATCGAAATAAAGGTATAGGAAAAGCTTTAGTACAAGCTGTAGAAGAGCGTGCAAAAGCTCATCATTATACTGCTATTATTGTAGATGGTTGTCCTGACTATTTTACAACGTTAGGTTATGCATCAGCGGCGCAATATCATATTATATCGGAAAATGATGATAAGCCTCTTTATGTGAAATTCTTGTGGGATCAATTAAGTGAATATCCACATGGGAAACTAGAACCAATATCATAGAAGTATAAAAAATTAATATATCAAAGATATGGCATGATATAATTGATAAGTAATTGTATTGGAGGTGCGACTGTGAATTATCAAGCTTTATATCGAATGTTTAGGCCTCAAAGTTTTAGTGATGTTGTAGGTCAAGAACATGTCACTAAAACTTTGAGAAATGCTATTTCAAAAGGAAAGCAATCTCATGCATATATTTTTAGTGGTCCAAGAGGAACTGGTAAAACAAGTATAGCTAAAGTGTTTGCTAAAGCTATTAACTGTTTAAATCCCCATGATGGTGAACCATGTAATGAGTGTGCAATATGTAAAGGCATTACACAAGGAACAAATGGTGACGTTATTGAAATTGATGCTGCTAGTAATAACGGTGTTGATGAAATTAGAAATATTAGAGATAAAGTTAAATACGCACCTAGTGAATCAAAATATAAAGTTTATATTATAGATGAAGTTCATATGCTTACAACAGGTGCTTTTAATGCTTTATTAAAAACATTAGAAGAACCCCCAGCACACGCTATTTTTATTTTAGCAACAACAGAACCGCATAAAATACCACCTACGATTATTTCACGTGCACAACGTTTTGATTTTAAAGCGATTAGTACGGAACAGATTGTGGAACGATTACGTTTTGTTGCACAAGAACAATCACTAGATTATGAGGAAGCGGCATTAGAATTTATTGCTAAAGCATCAGAAGGTGGTATGCGTGATGCATTAAGCATTATGGACCAAGCAATTGCTTTTGGAGATGAGCATCTTACATTACAAGATGTATTAGACGTAACGGGTAGTGTAGATGAAGCGTCGCTTAATGAATTGTTTAACGATATCGTTAATGGAAATGTAAAAGAAGCATTTTCTCGTTATCATCACTTTGTATCTGAAGGTAAAGAAGTAAATAGACTTATTAATGATATGATTTATTTCGTAAGAGATACGATTATGAATAAAACAATCAATGAACAAACAAGTTACGATGCCTTAACTCAATTTGATTTAGAAACGTTGTATTATATGATAGATATTATAAATGATACGCTCGTTTCTATTAGATTTAGTGTGAATCAGAATGTACACTTTGAAGTGTTATTAGTTAAATTAGCTGAAATGGTAAAAACAAATCCTACGAAAGTAGAAAATGTAGCAACAACTCCTGTTGCTACAGAACCTAATAATGAAGTGTTATTACAAAGAATGGAACAACTTGAAAATGAGTTAAAAACTCTAAAAGCACAAGGTATGTCACAGAGTAATAACAAGCACACACAAACACACACACATTCTAGAAGTAAACGTCAAAGTAAAGCAGCATTTTCTATGACGCAGATAGCTAAAGTGTTAGATGAAGCAAATAAAGAAGATATTCAACTACTCAAAGAACATTGGCAAGAAGTCATTGATTATGCTAAAAGTAATGATAAAAAATCTTTAGTCAGCTTATTGCAAAATTCAATTCCAGTAGCAGCAAGTAGAAAACGTGTATTAATTCAATTTGATGAAGAAATACATTGTGAAATTGTTAATAAAGATGAAGAAAAAAGGAAAAACATTGAAAACGTCGTTTGTAATATCATAGATAAAAATGTTGAAGTAGTAGGTGTCCCTTCAGATCAATGGATGAGAGTAAGAAGCGAGTATATTAATCATAGAAAACAAAATGATCATCATTCTTCTGAAAGTACAAAAGATAATACTAAAGAGGAAACGTCTGATATCGCTCAAAAAGCGAAAGATTTATTTGGTGAAGATACTGTGAATATTATAGATGAATAATAAAATAGGTCAGTTTGTTTACAAAGTAAGTTGAATGAGTCATACATGACAATAAATATAAACGTATGTATAATGAAATATAAATTATAATAAAATTACTGTGAAGATTTAAGGAGGAAATGAATTATGCGCGGTGGCGGAAATATGCAACAAATGATGAAACAAATGCAAAAAATGCAAAAGAAAATGGCACAAGAACAAGAAAAACTTAAAGACGAACGTATTGTAGGAACAGCTGGTGGCGGTATGGTTGCTGTAACTGTAACTGGTCATAAAGAAGTTGTAGATGTAGAAATTAAAGAAGAAGCAGTAGATCCAGATGATATCGAAATGTTACAAGATTTAGTTTTAGCTGCAACAAATGAAGCAATGAATAAAGCAGATAATTTAACACAAGAACGATTAGGTAAACATACTCAAGGCTTAAATATTCCAGGAATGTAGGTTAAGTATGCATTATCCTGAACCGATTTCAAAACTTATAGATAGTTTTATGAAACTGCCAGGCATTGGTCCCAAGACGGCTCAACGTCTGGCTTTTTATACATTAGACATGAAAGAAGACGATGTCGTAAAATTTGCTAAAGCCTTAGTAGATGTTAAGCGAGAACTTACCTATTGTAGTATTTGCGGTCATATTACTGAAAAAGATCCGTGTTACATTTGTGAAGATAAACAAAGGGATCGTTCAATTATTTGTGTGGTTGAAGATGATAAAGATGTTATTGCAATGGAAAAAATGAGAGAGTATAAAGGCCTTTATCATGTATTACATGGATCTATCTCTCCAATGGATGGTATAGGACCTGAAGATATCAATATACCTACACTTATTGATAGATTAAAAGATGAAGAAGTTAAAGAACTTATATTAGCTATGAATCCAAACTTAGAAGGTGAATCGACCGCCATGTATATTTCAAGACTTGTAAAACCTATTGGAATAAAGGTAACACGTCTTGCACAAGGATTATCAGTTGGTGGCGATTTAGAGTATGCTGATGAAGTAACGCTTTCTAAAGCAATTGCTGGTAGAACTGAAATGTAAATTTTTATGTGCTATTTATAGTAGGTTAGTATTAAATAACGGGGATATTTCACCTTCAACAATACTAAATCACACTGTAAATAGCTTTTTTAAAATTATTTTAAAAAAATGTAAATTTTTAAAAGTTTGTTTTATGAGATAAGAGCAATATAAAAAAAGCTATAAACTGAAATAAAACCCTCTTAACGTTAACTATTAGAGAAATGTTTTATATAATGTTCGACTTTTGTGGGTTAGACTCTATTTCTTGCTCTTTGTAGTGTAATTTTTACCGTTGTACATTTGGAAGAAACCCTGTATAGTATTTATTTGTTGAGCGAAACAAATCAACGAACATTAAAAACACAAAAAATTAATTAAAAAAAGTTGTTGACTTTTATTTTAATAACGAGTATAATTAATTATTGTGTTGAAGAAAATGAACATTGAAAACTGA
>NZ_KV821128.1:0-8985 GCF_001815595.1 Staphylococcus sp. HMSC070D05
TTTATGTCATTATTGAAATCTGAATATATTTTGTAGCATAAAAATAACTCATATATTCATTTTAGTGTATTAATAGTAAAAAAAATCACACGCATTCAAATGTTACCAGTTACTTGTTAAATCAATATACCTCTTTAGAGATTAAAAAATAGAATTATTGCTATAATTACAATAATTCTATTTTTTAAATTATTTATATATTTATTGAATTTTTATTTAATTAATAAAACTTTCTTTTATTATAGCTTCAATATTAACATTAGCATTTCTTATTTCAGAATTTTTATAAGATTCTGGTATGTTGAAGTCATTAAATTTATTTTTATTTATATTATTAGCTAATGCGATTTCACTATTAGATACTAGAGGTAAAAGAGAGTTATACATATCCATGTAAACACCCCTAGTATTTATATATTTATTGAAATCCTTTATTAATAAATAAAATGGTTTATTTATATGTACTGCATCAAAAATTATTGAAGAGAAATCAGTTACTATTATATCGGAAATCAAAATTAATTCTTGGCTATCTACATTATTATTAACTGTTAATACATTTCTTATACCATTATTCCAGCTCGGTTGTTTATCCATTGGATGCGCTTTATTTATGATTATGTATTCATCGTCTAAATTTTTTAATAACTTATTAAAATCAGCTATATAACTAGTGTCCTTTCTACTTTCAGGAGTAAGATAGTTATAATCTCTCCATGTTGGCGCATATAATATTATTTTTTTATCTAAAGGAATATTATTTTTCAACTTAAAGTTTCTTATTAATTCTTTATTGTTTAAATTTTTTACTAACCATTCATTTCTCGGATACCCAAAATTAATAATTTTGTTTCGATCTATATCATAAGATGTAATAAATTTGTCTACAGCTTTACTAGAATCTGCTAATAAATAATCCCAACGATCAATATCAGACTTTTTATTTGTTTTATGACTAGGGTTTAAGGAAAGCATTTTAAATTCATTTGAATCAAAAAGCATCCTTTTAAAAGGAGTACCATGCCATAATTGAATCCAAACTTGTCCATCTCGCTTTTTGAATGCTAATGGAATCCACGATTCACCAATTATTACTTTACTAGTATATAAGTATTTATAAAATTCATCGCTTCTTGGAGTTATTCTATACTCTTCATTTATATTTTTATCAAAGGATACTATTTTTAATTGATTTGATGAAAACTTTTGTTGCAAATAATTAAAAAGATATTTGGAATTTCCTCTATATTGATAATCAAACCCTAACATTAAAATAGTTTCATTATTTATATTTAAATCTAAATATTTCTTCAGTTGTCTATCTCTTTGTTTTTTTCTGTGTTTATGAACTTTTCTTCTAGTAAAAAATAATAATGGTTCTAAATAATAATTATTTTTTACTCTATGCTTTAAATTATGCTTTTTATTAGCTTTCAAAGTTTTTCTGTTTGCATAATGATTCAATAAATTCTCCCTATGTAAGCGAAATATTTTTTGCATTTTTTTCACCTTTAATTCTCTTATCAAGTGTTTATTAAAAGCATAATCATAAAGTGGAATTACATGATTAGGTACAGTAACCATATGTAGATAATCATTTAGAATTTGCATAGTATCATATATAAATTTTTTTCTAATATTTTTTCTTTTAGGTAAACGGTTTTCAGAATACAATAGACATCGATGTAGAAAATATTTTACTACATGATACGGCGTAAAATGATGGCGATAACCTGTTTCATATAAATTTTTCAATGCTCTTTCTATAGCAACTAAAAATGAATCTCTATGCTTTAAAGTTTTTCCATCAGATTTTGTAGAAGAGTTATCATGAACTCTGACTTTATATAATATGTTAGAAATCACTGGTACTCGAACTGACCTTAGTACACTTTTTACATAAAATTCGAAGTCTTCATATAAATACCCTTCCCCAAATCTGATATCATGATCTATTAAAAATTCTTTTTTATAAAGTTTATTAACCGAAAAATATGTAGTACATGCTAATAATAACTCACAAGTTTCCCTATACAACGCATTTTTTTTATTATATTGCTCTTTATTTATATATTTGGTTTCACCTGTTTCAGGGTAATAATATGCCCACTCAAAAATTGCAAAACTATTATCGGGAACAGCCATCAATCTCCAATGAGCTATCTTTAAAGCATCCTCAACTAAATAATCATCAGAATCTAAGAATAATATCGATTCTCCTTTAGCAATTTCTATACCGAAATTTCTTCGTGCTCCTTGCCCTTTATTTATCCCATCATCATATAGCTTATAGTCTATATAGCTATTACTTGAATTTGAAATAAAATTTTCAATTATATTAATGGAATTATCTTCCGAACCGTCATTAATTATCAAAACTTCAACATTCTTATTAAAATTTTGGTTTTCTACTGAGTTTAATGTATTAATAATGTACTCCTCAGCGTTATACACAGGTATAATTATAGTAACTTCATATTTTTTATCCATTAATTAATAACCCCTCGATTTATTTTTTCTTTTTAATATTCTCTTAACAATTGATTTCGATTTTATATTTAAGATTATTTTATTATTTTTATCTTCAATTACAAAAATAGCATCATGAAAAAAGAACTTTACCGGAATAGTTACATTAAATATTTGTCTACTAAAATCATTCACTTTCTTCCCAAAAATCAAATGATTTCTCACTAATTTTAATTTAGGTTTATAAAGTTTTTTCCCTTTAAATTTTATATGTATATTTGAATCTTCTGATATAAAAAAACTATTATCGGAGAACGAAAAAACAATGTTCCTTTTTATAATTGAAATTGAATGTATATAAACATGAATATGATTTATATTTTTTTCCCAAAAATAAGTTGAATTTTTTAATTGATATAAATAGTTTTTATACACTTCTGGAACTGGTTGTAAATCTATGATCTTCTTATCTATATTTTTAAATACTAATTGTGATGCTTTTTTAAACTCATCAAATTCTTTATCATTGTGTTCCAATATTTTGTTTTGATTATCGTAATACAAATAGTTTAAATAGTGTTTTGTAATTAAATATTGAATATAATTTATTACATATCCATATTTATATTTAGATTGATTAATTAAATACATATAATTATCTTTCAAATGATTTAAGTACCTATTTTTATTCAACCAAGCTTTGTTACTTAAAGAGTTAGGGTCATTTCTATCATAAAAATAAGTTGAATTTTTTAACACCCCATATTTTTGCTTGTTTAATAAAATTGTATTTATTATTTTTGCATCTTCCCAATAATCAATAGTATTATCAAAGCGATAATTTTCTTTTTTTAATATTGAGCTTCTGAATATTACCCCACCTATATGATATTGGACAAATTGATAGTTTTTAAATATATTTATAATATTCCCTTGGAATTTGAATTTATCATTCATCGTATGTTCATAAATTTTTCCTTCTTTAAAAATTTTTATAGGTGTAAAAACTATATCAATCTCTTTCTCTTTCTGAAAAAAATTTTTAGCTTCACAAAAAAAGTATTGACTCACCCAATCAGAATCATCAATGAATGTCACAAATTCATTTTTTTTATTTATTATTTCTATTCCACTATTTCTTGCATCACTTACCCCTACTCCCGAATTATTTATAACTCGAATATTAGGATATTTAGAATAATGATTTAGTTTTTGTATAGTACACTCATTACTATTATCGTTAACTAAAATTATTTCATCATTTATGTCTATAAAGGAATTTAAAGTTTTATTTATCGTTCTATCAATAGTTTTCCAACTATTATGTACAGGTATAATTACAGAAAACATTTTATTAAAACCTTTCTACTTATTAGCCAGAAGATCTTTTAAAATAATTTTGTTGAGCCTATTAAATTCTTCTTTATAAAATTCACTCGAATAATGAACTAAAGAAGCACCAAAAGGGTGTTTAAAATCAGCAATCCAAAAGTCTTCTGTCATATCTATAACCTTTACTCTAGGATAAGATTTTAAGAAATGATTGTTCATTCGCTCCCAAAAATAATTTTGTTGAATTGATAATTTAGGGTTTTTAACATTATGTCTGTTACCGAATTTATCTTTATATGCATAAGCTGATCTACCTTTAACTAAGATTATTTTTTCTAAAGGAACTATTTTTGAGATGTTATCCATATATATATTTAAATCTTCTTTCCATTTAATAAAATATTCTTCATTTTCCACTTGTCTTATAAAATCTATATCCTTCCAACACTTTAATAATTTTGTTTCTCTAAGGTGTAAATTTCCAGACACATAATTATTATCATTAGTTTTTATAAGCGGTTGCGTTGCATCTACAAAAAAGTCAATTATTATATACTGACAATTTACTCTACTTAACTCATTAAAAATATTTTTTTGAAAATCTCTCTTTACATACTGCAATTGGGAATCTTTTATATATTTTTCACTACTATAATTCAAATTTACAGGAGATGATACAGCTGAAGTAACTGAACTATGAAATTGTGTAAAAACAACATCATATACGTCTTTATAATTTGGATTAAAATATTCACCAGAATTAAACATATTCCTTGAATAACAGGATCCTAATACAGCAATACGTATTTTATTACTACTTCTTTCCTTAACTTTTAATACTAACTCATTTTTATTATTCTCAAATATTTCAACTTCTTTATTTTTAGATGAAAAATTAATTTTAGTATTTATATTTTTTAATTTATTTTCTACAGAATCATTTTCTAAAAATAAATCATAATCAGCATCTAAATCTGGAAGTTTTTCCAATATTATATTTTTATTTATACTATTATCTTTAAACGAAAATTCAAAAATTTGCGGTACTATTTTATTTGTTTTTTCTTTCACAATAAATTTATTCAATGTGACATTTTTGTATTTAAAAATTAAATTTTCTTTTGTTTCTGTAATATCATCTAATTTTCCCTGAATTAAATAATTATTTTTTCGAACTTTAATAGCTAAACTATTACTTTTAGTTTTATAAAATATAAAATTAACTCCATTATTAGTAAATATTTTTTTATCAAAAGAATCATTTACCAATAAGTATTTATCTGAGATTTGATTATTAATTTTATATCTTATAAAAACATCCCAAATATCTAGATTTTCTGAAATTATGTCTAATTTGTTAATCTCTTCTCTTAAATCCCATTTGTCAGTTTTAAAATGAGTTGATTTAACAACATAAGTATGAAAGTGCCATAATTTTGGTAATGGTCTCTTTTTAATGACTAGTTCCTTATCAAAATCGTGTTCATTGTCATCAACATCTAAAATTAAATACTCATTAAAATTTTCTGATTGTAACATTGGCTTTATTAGTTTTGGTGATACAACTATACTCATTTTTTCATACTCAATCTTTAATATCGTATTATAAAGACCGTTTGTCTCTATTTCATATTCACCATATAAATTGTTATCAAGTTCTAAATTACTAGAAATTTTCCATTCTTGTTTTCTACTAATTTCTCTATCGAACAGAGGTTCTATTGGCAGATAATAAATATTTACTTCCTCTAATTCTTTATATTTGTGCAATTTTAAATCTATAGAAGGGATAGCAGGGAAACTAAAATTAAAAATTTTCTGCGCACTAAAAATTAATTCTTCTTTATTTGTTATAAAAAACCATCCCGATTTTTCATTTTTAATAGACTTTACTTTAACTTTATTCACCTCACCACACTCCTATATGAATTATATATATAATGAAATCAATTTAATATAATAGTATAATACTACAAAATCCAATTGTATGCATATATTATTTTTTTGTTTTTTAGTTGTTTTAGTTACATTGAATTTATCATTTTTGATTATTTTTTTAAAAATTAAATTTATTTATACTATATATCTATCTTTGAAAATATAAATCTAAAAAACCGCATCATTTATGATATGCTTCCCCTTATTAGTGATATTGCTAAAAAAAGAGAAGACAAATTGTGTCCTCTCTTTTTTAAACAACTTTATAATTTATTTAACAGATTAGAGAAAAATTGAATGATAGATTGAATAATTTCCACAATACCATCCCATATGCGTTGAAGGAGATTTCTATTTTCTTCTGTATTCAAATCTTTGGCTTTATCCTTCGCTTTATTCAATAAATCATCTGAGTTTTTTTCAATATTTTTTAATACATCTTTAGCATTTTGTTTGAATGCTTTTGGATCGGAAGTTAAGGCATTAGAGTTTGCCACATTAATCATATTATTATTAATCATTTGAATTTGATTATCTGATAATATCTCTGATAACCCACGCTCATCGAGGACTTTATTAACAGTGTCTTCAACTTGTTGTTGTGTGATTTGTTTATCTTGATTTTGTTTAATATCGGCAAGTTGTTCTTTAATATCTGCTATAGAAGCATTCAAAGCTTCATCTGAATACCCATCTTTACCTTTATTTTCTTCCGAAATTGTACCTAAATCACTCATTTCTTGATTTGAATTTTGAATATCTTCAGTGTTTAGGTCGTTACCTTTTTCTTCATACGCTTTGTAAATACCTGCTAAAGCACCTTCACCCGTTACTGGTTCTACAGAAGCTATATGTATTTCTGCATTTTTAATTCCTGCCGTAATTGCAGCATTTTGATATTGTTCAGATGTCACTTTTGTAATGTTATCTGGTGTATCAATTTTCACATCAACACCCTTACCCCATTTTTTATGTTCAATTGTTGCACTTGAATAAATATAACTTAGATTACTACTGTTTGGGATGTAGTTACTCACATCATTGACGTTAACACTATAAGTTTCATAGTTATCATCAACGCCTAAATCATTTTCAGTTTGTTGTAAATCTTGCCCTTCTAAGTCGGCACCTTTAATAAAAACAGGTTCATCCCAATCTTCTTTATTCTCAGCTGCTTTAACAACACCTGAAGCTGATAACAACAATGTAGCTACTGCTAAACTAGTTATTGTTTTTTTCATTTTCAAATACACCATCCCTTAAAATGTTTCATATATTTATATTAATCGTATCCAATAACACGTTTTTGGATTGTTTCAATCATTTCTGAATCAGCCTGTGTCATATCATATTTATAAATTTGGTTGAATCTTGGATTATAAATACCAATGTAACGTATATTCTCAAAGGTAGGCTTTTGAGATGTCTTACCCATTAAATAATATATCACTAATTGAAGCGTACTGTTTTTCTGTGGTAGTTGTTTTGAAACTTTAAAATCCCACAAAGTATCTTCAGTTAGAAAGTCGCCATCTCCAGTATCAATAATGCTTGTATAACCACCCTCAAATGTGAAACCATCCATTTTAACTTCACCAATTTGATTAAAAAATGAAAGACTTCTGTTTATAAGTGATTTTATATTATTAATTGTGTCTTGATCTGGAATTTTAAATTCTTTAGGCATGCTTCCTGCTCTATATACCATATCGTAATTTACCAATTGACATGCTTTAATAATAGATAGATCATCATTATCATTAATATCTTTTAACAATGATTCGGCTGTTTGTAATTCCCCAGCTAATTTTGCGCCAGTTAACGATATGGCAAATGATTTTTCTTTGTCTTGATTTATAACCATACGAGTAAGGTAGTCTACGACTAAACCAATTGTTTGAGGTGCTATATTTTCATTTTTTGTATCTATAAATGTTTCTGGTTCTAGTTGCTTAACTTCAAATGATTTTCTGTTTAAATATCCACCACGAGGTTGTTTAACTTGTGAAATTCTTTGTGTAACACTAACCAATTAAAGACTCCTTTTGATAATAATGTTTTTATAATTACGAAGCGTTTGAGGTTTCTTTGTCATTTCCTGAACTTTTTGATTCTACTTCTTGAGATTGTTCATTTTCAAAGTTGTTAACATCAGTATTTTCATCATTGTTTTGGTTGTTATTTTCTTGTGTTGCATCTGGATTTTGCTTATCCTCGCTAGATGGTTGTTCTATTTGTTGATTTGGATCCTCACGTTCCTCATTTTGTGAACCTTCCTCGTTACTATTTTCTTGCTGTTCTTCATTATTTTGTTTTTGATTGGATTCATCATTATTTGTTTCAATGTTCTCTCGGTTTTGGTCAACTTTTGCATCTTTTTTCGTTGATTGTTTACTATCATCACTTGTTTGATTATTCTCTTTTTCATTTTGAGACTGGTTGTTATTTGATGTTGATTGATTTGACTCATTGTCATATCCTTGTTCTTTTTGCCAATAATTACCTACGATGTTTGAAAGTTCTTTATATTTTTGTTCTGGAACATTAGACGTAGCAGTTTCAAACTTAGGCATTCCTTTTTTGTATACGTAAGTATTGTAAAAATTAGCAGTTGAATTATAGATATCTTTGTCTATGTATCCATTTTCAGCTTTTATAGGTCCATCTGGGGAGGTGATAGCACCACCTGTTTTGATGATTTCTCCTGTATTTCTATCTATAATTGGGTGGTGCTTAACAGATTCGTTTATACCACCAAAAGGCGTTTCAATAAAAATTTCATCATTATTACTTTTATCTTTATTGTAAATCAGATTATCTTTATTTTTAGTGAAATTAAGTATATCTTCGGAGTTAAAAGCGATAGATTTTGCTTCATCAATTGTTATAGTTCTGCTATTTTGGCTATTTGCTTCATTTGTTGCTTCTGCAGCATTAGACTCACCTTGAGGTTGATGCTTTGTATTTTGATTGTTTTCTGCTACTTCATCATTTGATTGCTTTTCAGTTTCATCTGATTTTTTATCCCTTTCCTGTGTTTGATCACTGTCTTTTTTATGATTATTGTCTGTATTTTGACCACAAGCACTTAAAATAATAAAAGAAGACAAACCTAACATCCCTAATTTTCTAAATTTCATTCATACATCTCCCTGATATAAAACTCACTTTCCATGCTATCAAAAAATAAAGCGTTATCAAATACAATAAAATTAAAAGGTTCTGTTGCAAAGTAAAAAAATATAG
>NZ_KV821129.1:0-252 GCF_001815595.1 Staphylococcus sp. HMSC070D05
AGGCGCTCTCCCAGCTGAGCTAAGCCCCCATAATAAATTTTAAAATTTCCTATCGGGAAGACAGGATTCGAACCTGCGACCCCTTGGTCCCAAACCAAGTGCTCTACCAAGCTGAGCTACTTCCCGTAAGAGAACGCGCCCGATAGGAGTCGAACCCATAACCTTTTGATCCGTAGTCAAACGCTCTATCCAATTGAGCTACGGGCGCAAAATAATAATAGTGCCGAGGACCGGAATCGAACCGGTACGGTG
>NZ_KV821130.1:0-6890 GCF_001815595.1 Staphylococcus sp. HMSC070D05
TTATACTATAAATTCAACTTTGCAACAGAACCGTATTATGGAATAGAGATGTTGGTAACATTTATACAGGATCATTATACTTAAGTTTAATTTCGTTATTACAGAACCACACATTCCAACCAGAAGAGAAAGTATGTCTATTTAGTTATGGTTCAGGAGCAGTAGGAGAAATCTTTAGTGGTTCAATCGTTAAAGGATATGACAAAGCATTAGATAAAGAGAAACACTTAAATATGCTAGAATCTAGAGAGCAATTATCAGTCGAAGAATACGAAACATTCTTTAACAGATTTGATAATCAAGAATTTGATTTCGAACGTGAATTGACACAAGATCCATATTCAAAAGTATACTTATACAGTATAGAAGACCATATCAGAACATATAAGATAGAGAAATAAACTAGTGGCCGATTGTGCTTGATGAGCTTGGGACATAAATCCTAACTCGAAATAAATAAGCATATCACTAAACTGATTTTTTAAAGTTTACAGTGATATGCTTATTTTTTTATCTTACGATTTTGTACGTGCATGCTTGCCTAGGGGTATGGCTCGAGCCATTAGTCTCTCGCACATACTATTCCCTCAGGCGTCAGCACTTACAAAATCGGTTGTAATTTTCATTTTTATACGCATTCTTACTGAGATTATACTAATAAGAGGAATAGTAAAAGCAATTCTAAGTAAAATTGCAGATAAGAGGTTTGTTAAAAGCAGTTCTCAGTAAAATTACAGATAAGAGGTACGTTAAAAGCAGTTCTAAGTAAAATTGCAGATAAGAGGTACGTTAAAAGCAGTTCTAGGCAAAATTGCAGATAAGAGGTGCGTTAAAAGCAGTTCTCAGTAAAATTGCTGATAAGGGGTAAGTTAAAAGCAATCCTAAGTAAAATTGCAGATAAGGGGTACAGAAAAACTAGACTTGATTACAAAATGGAGCTTGGGACATAAATGATTTTTTAAAAATGAGATGAGACGTAGATTAACTCCATAATCAATACGAATCTATCGACTTCTTTATTTATGATATTCATCTCTTTTTAATGGAAATAAAAGTGCGATTAATGTGATAATACAGTTACGTTAATTAAAAAAATAAAAATGCAAGGAGAGGTAATATGCTAACTGTATATGGACATAGAGGATTACCTAGTAAAGCTCCGGAAAATACAATTGCATCATTTAAAGCTGCTTCAGAAGTAGAAGGTATAAACTGGTTGGAGTTAGATGTTGCAATTACAAAAGATGAACAACTGATTATCATTCATGATGATTATTTAGAACGGACTACAAATATGTCCGGGGAAATAACTGAATTGAATTATGATGAAATTAAAGATGCTTCTGCAGGATCTTGGTTTGGTGAAAAATTCAAAGATGAACATTTGCCAACTTTCGATGATGTAGTAAAAATAGCAAATGAATATAATATGAATTTAAATGTAGAATTAAAAGGTATTACTGGACCGAATGGACTAGCACTTTCTAAAAGTATGGTTAAGCAAGTGGAAGAACAATTAACAAACTTAAATCAGAATCAAGAAGTGCTCATTTCAAGCTTTAATGTTGTGCTTGTTAAACTTGCAGAAGAAATCATGCCACAATATAACAGAGCAGTTATATTCCATACAACTTCGTTTCGTGAAGACTGGAGAACACTTTTAGATTACTGTAATGCTAAAATAGTAAACACTGAAGATGCCAAACTTACTAAAGCAAAAGTAAAAATGGTAAAAGAAGCGGGTTATGAATTGAACGTATGGACTGTAAACAAACCAGCACGTGCAAACCAACTTGCTAATTGGGGAGTTGATGGTATCTTTACAGACAATGCAGATAAAATGGTGCATTTGTCTCAATAGAAAGTTAGAGGTGAGTCTTACGTTTCAGTGACGGTAGACTTACCTTTAACATGTTACATACTAAAAAATTAATTTGAATAAGAAAGAGAGACATATATGAAATACGATGATTTTATAGTAGGAGAAACATTCAAAACAAAAAGCCTTCATATTACAGAAGAAGAAATTATCCAATTTGCAACAACTTTTGATCCTCAATATATGCATATAGATAAAGAAAAAGCAGAACAAAGTAGATTTAAAGGTATCATTGCATCTGGCATGCATACACTTTCAATATCATTTAAATTATGGGTAGAAGAAGGTAAATACGGAGAAGAAGTTGTAGCAGGAACACAAATGAATAACGTTAAATTTATTAAACCTGTATACCCAGGTAATACATTGTACGTTATCGCTGAAATTACAAATAAGAAATCCATAAAAAAAGAAAATGGACTCGTTACAGTGTCACTTTCAACATACAATGAAAATGAAGAAATTGTATTTAAGGGAGAAGTAACAGCACTTATTAATAATTCATAATAAAACAGTGAAGCAACCATCGTTACGGATTGCTTCACTGTTTTGTTATTCATCTATATCGTATTTTTTATTACCGTTCTCATATAGCTCATCATACACTTTACCTGAGATTTTGGCATTGTAGCTAGCCATTCCTTTATCTTGTACATCTTTAACATTAATAGCCATCATCATGTTTGGATTATCTTTATCATATGATATAAACCACCCAATTTGTCTGCCAGTTTCTCCTTGTTTCATTTTGAGTTCTGCAGTACCGGATTTGCCAATTAAGTTTGCATAAGATCTATAAATATCTTCTTTATGTGTTTTATTTACGACTTGTTGCATACCATCAGTTAATAGATTGATATTTTCTTTGGAAATAATATTTTTCTTCCAAACTTTGTTTTTCGTGTCTTTTAATAAGTGAGGTGCGTTAATATTGCCATTATTTTCTAATGCGCTATAGATTGAAAGGATCTGTACTGGGTTAATAAGTATTTCACCTTGTCCGTAACCTGAATCAGCTAATAATATTTCATTATCTAAATTTTTGTTTGAAATTTGAGCATTATAAAATGGATAATCACTTGGTATATCTTCACCAACACCTAGTTTTTTCATGCCTTTTTCAAATTTCTTACTGCCTAATTCGAGTGCTACTCTAGCAAAGAAAATGTTATCTGATGATTCTATTGCTTGTTTTAAGTCGATATTACCATTTACCACTTCATATCTTGTAACGTTGTAACCACCCCAAGATTTATCTTTTTGCCAACCTTTACCATCGATTTTATAACTTGTTTTATCGTCTAATGTTTTGTTATTTAACCCAATCATTGCTGTTAATATTTTTTGAGTTGAACCTGGTGAAGTTGTAATCTGGAACTTGTTGAGCAGAGGTTCTTTTTTATCTTCGGTTAATTTATTATATTCTTCGTTACTCATGCCATACATAAATGGATAGACGTCATATGAAGGTGTGCTTACAAGTGCTAATAATTCACCTGTTTGAGGGTGGATAGCAGTACCTGAGCCATAATCATTTTTCATGTTGTTATAAATACTCTTTTGAACTTTAGCATCAATAGTTAGTTGAATATCTTTGCCATCTTTTTTCTTTTTCTCTATTAATGTATGTGCGATTGTATTGCTATTATCGTCAACGATTGTGACACGATAGCCATCTTCATGTTGGAGCTTTTTATCGTAAAGTTTTTCGAGTCCCTTTTTACCAATAACTGCATCATCTTTATAGCCTTTATATTCTTTTTGTTTTAATTCTTCAGAGTTAATGGGACCAACATAACCTAATAGATGTGAAGTCGCTTTTCCTAGAGGATAGTTACGACTTTCTGTTTCATTAGTTGTAAGATGAAATTTTTTTGCGAAATCACTTAAATATTCATCCATTTTTTTAACGGTTTTAAGTGGAACGAAGGTATCATCTTGTACCCAATTTTGATCCATTTGTTGTTTGATATAGTCTTCAGAAATACTTAGTTCTTTAGCGATTGCTTTATAATCTTTTTTAGATACATTCTTTGGAACGATGCCTATCTCATATGCTGTTCCTGTATTGGCCAATTCCACATTGTTTCGGTCTAAAATTTTACCACGTTCTGATTTTAAATTTTCAATATGTATGCTTTGGTCTTTCTGCATTCCTGGAATAATGACGCTATGATCCCAATCTAACTTCCACATACCATCTTCTTTAACAAAATTAAATTGAACGTTGCGATCAATGTTACCGTAGTTTGTTTTAATTTTATATTGAGCATCTACTCGTTTTTTATTTTTAGATACTTTTTTTATTTTACGATCCTGAATGTTTATATCTTTAACGCCTAAACTATTATATATTTTTATCGGACGTTCAGTCATTTCTACTTCACCATTATCGCTTTTAGAAATATAACTGCTATCTTTATAAACTTGTTTGAAATTTTTATCTTCAATTGCATCAATAGTATTATTAATTTCTTTATCTTTTGAAGCATAAAAATATATACCAAACCCGACAACTACAACTATTAAAATAAGTGGAACAATTTTTATCTTTTTCATCAATATCCTCCTTATATAAGACTACATTTGTAGTATATTACAAATGTAGTATTTATGTCAAAATAATGTTATAATTTTTGTGATATGGAGGTGTAGAAGGTGTTATCATCTTTTTTAATGTTAAGTATAATCAGTTCATTGCTCACGATATGTGTAATTTTTTTAGTGAGAATGCTCTATATAAAATATACTCAAAATATTATGTCACATAAGATTTGGTTATTAGTGCTCGTCTCCACGTTAATTCCATTAATACCATTTTACAAAATATCGAATTTTACATTTTCAAAAGATATGATGAATCGAAATGTATCTGACACGACTTCTTCGGTTAGTCATATGTTAGATGGTCAACAATCATCTGTTACGAAAGACTTAGCAATTAATGTTAATCAGTTTGAGACCTCAAATATAACGTATATGATTCTTTTGATATGGGTATTTGGTAGTTTGTTGTGCTTATTTTATATGATTAAGGCATTCCGACAAATTGATGTTATTAAAAGTTCGTCATTGGAATCGTCATATCTTAATGAACGACTTAAAGTATGTCAAAGTAAGATGCAGTTCTACAAAAAGCATATAACAATTAGTTATAGTTCAAACATTGATAATCCGATGGTATTTGGTTTAGTGAAATCCCAAATTGTACTACCAACTGTCGTAGTCGAAACCATGAATGACAAAGAAATTGAATATATTATTCTACATGAACTATCACATGTGAAAAGTCATGACTTAATATTCAACCAGCTTTATGTTGTTTTTAAAATGATATTCTGGTTTAATCCTGCACTATATATAAGTAAAACAATGATGGACAATGACTGTGAAAAAGTATGTGATAGAAACGTTTTAAAAATTTTGAATCGCCATGAACATATACGTTATGGTGAATCGATATTAAAATGCTCTATTTTAAAATCTCAGCACATAAATAATGTGGCAGCACAATATTTACTAGGTTTTAATTCAAATATTAAAGAACGTGTTAAGTATATTGCACTTTATGATTCAATGCCTAAACCTAATCGAAACAAGCGTATTGTTGCGTATATTGTATGTAGTATATCGCTTTTAATACAAGCACCGTTACTATCTGCACATGTTCAACAAGACAAATATGAAACAAATGTATCATATAAAAAATTAAATCAACTAGCTCCGTATTTCAAAGGATTTGATGGAAGTTTTGTGCTTTATAATGAACGGGAGCAAGCTTATTCTATTTATAATGAACCAGAAAGTAAACAACGATATTCACCTAATTCTACTTACAAAATTTATTTAGCGTTAATGGCATTCGACCAAAATTTACTCTCATTAAATCATACTGAACAACAATGGGATAAACATCAATATCCATTTAAAGAATGGAACCAAGATCAAAATTTAAATTCTTCAATGAAATATTCAGTAAATTGGTATTACGAAAATTTAAACAAACATTTAAGACAAGATGAGGTTAAATCTTATTTAGATCTAATTGAATATGGTAATGAAGAAATATCAGGGAATGAAAATTATTGGAATGAATCTTCATTAAAAATTTCTGCAATAGAACAGGTTAATTTGTTGAAAAATATGAAACAACATAACATGCATTTTGATAATAAGGCTATTGAAAAAGTTGAAAATAGTATGACTTTGAAACAAAAAGATACTTATAAATATGTAGGTAAAACTGGAACAGGAATCGTGAATCACAAAGAAGCAAATGGATGGTTCGTAGGTTATGTTGAAACGAAAGATAATACGTATTATTTTGCTACACATTTAAAAGGCGAAGACAATGCGAATGGCGAAAAAGCACAACAAATTTCTGAGCGTATTTTAAAAGAAATGGAGTTAATATAATGGATAATAAAACGTATAAAATATCATCTGCAGAATGGGAAGTTATGAATATCATTTGGATGAAAAAATATGCAAGTGCGAATAATATAATAGAAGAAATACAAATGCAAAAGGACTGGAGTCCAAAAACCATTCGTACACTTATAACGAGATTGTATAAAAAGGGATTTATAGATCGTAAAAAAGACAATAAAATTTTTCAATATTACTCTCTTGTAGAAGAAAGTGATATAAAATATAAAACATCTAAAAACTTTATCAATAAAGTATACAAAGGCGGTTTCAATTCACTTGTCTTAAACTTTGTAGAAAAAGAAGATCTATCACAAGATGAAATAGAAGAATTGAGAAATATATTGAATAAAAAATAAAATTGTTGTGTTTACAACAATACATAGAAAACAGAGGAAACAATCAAGTCGTTGAATATTTCCTCTGTTTTTTAGTTGAAAAAATTAACCGAAAGCCTGAATGCAAGTCTTGATTAAATCAATAATGCTTGTAATAACACCAGTGAAATCCATATGCATACCCTCTTTCTATTTAAGATACATTAAGTATAAGGTTCTGTTGCAAAGTTGAATTTATAGTATAA
>NZ_KV821131.1:0-10711 GCF_001815595.1 Staphylococcus sp. HMSC070D05
TAAGTTCCCATTTTAAGGGTTCAGTGCCTTTTCTTTCTTTTATTTTTAAGTGCTTTTTTTCTAGCTGCAATGATATCGCTTCTATCTCTTAGACGATGATAATGAACAATCATGTCATCATTATTAATTTGTCTCTTATATTCATAATTAGGATATAAATGGATAATTTCCCTTTCTATCGAAGATTTAATTGGCAACTGTATTGGTTGAAATATCTGATCATGTTTCACTTTTTCTATTTGATTTTGAATCAATAAAGTAAATTCATTAACCTTTAAACCTAGTGTCTCTTTATCCTTTGCATGCTTAAATGTATATAACGCTTTTTTAAAGCTTTTTAATGCACCTAACTTATTACATCGTCTATAGTGATACATTGCAGTTGAACATAGTATTAAACTAACTATAGCATCTTTCTTAGAAAAATTAGGTTTAGACTTCCATGATTCTTCTAAAATATCATGACATAAAAAATAATGTTGGTGTGTATGAAATTGATAGTAGAAATGACATAAAGCTTTATTCATGAATACTCACCCTTAATTTAATTCTAATATATATTCATGGTATAATATTTAAGTGAATTATGCACAATTTAGATTTTATAATACAAGGAAGTTCATTTATGTACGAAGTTAAATTAGATGCTTTTAATGGCCCATTAGATTTACTTCTTCATTTAATCCATAAATATGAAATAGATATTTATGATATACCAATGAAAGCTTTAACTGAACAATATATGCAATATGTTCATGCAATGAAAGAAGTTGAAATTAATATTGCAAGTGAATATTTAGTGATGGCTTCAGAGTTATTAATGATAAAAAGTAGATTATTATTGCCACAACAAGAAACTGAAAATGACTTAGAAGAAGATCCTCGTGAGGAACTTGTAGGTCGTTTAATCGAATATCAAAATTATAAAGAATATTCTTTACTATTAACAGAATTAAAGAAAGAACGAGAATTATATTATACTAAATCACCAGCTGATTTATCTCACTTAGAAAAAGAAACACATTGGGACAAAAATCAAACGATTGATTTGACTCAACTGATTGTTGCATACCAAAGAGTAAAAAATAGAGTAGCATTAAATACACCAAAAGCAGTTGAAATTTCAAAAGATACTTTTACAATTCAACAAGCTACTGAAGTGGTTGCTAAACATTTAGAGAAACAAACATCATTTAATTTCTTTAGTTTATTTAACTTTAATGAACCTGTGAGTAAAGTCGTTACACATTTCTTAGCAATATTAGAAATGTCTAAAGCAGGTCTTATTAATATAGAACAGTCAAATAACTTTGAAGACATTAATATCATTAGAGGAGTGAACTATTCTATTGGATAACATTGGAATTATAGAGTCATTATTATTTACTGTAGGCGATGAAGGACTCGAAGCACGTCAGCTTGCAGATATTTTAAAAATGGATTTAGATGAACTGGATCAATTAATTTCAACGTATCATTCAAAAGGTCTTGAAATACAAAGATATGGTTCTATTTATATGTTAACCTCCAAAAAAGAGAGTGCACCTTTTATCGAAGTACTAGTGAATCAAAAAGCAAACATGAAACTATCTCAAGCTGCTATGGAGACACTATCGATTATTGCTTATAATCAACCATTAACTAGAAGTGATATCGAAGTAACAAGAGGCATCAATTCTGATGGTGCAGTGAGAACATTAATTGCTAGAGGACTCATTGAAGCAAAAGACATGGAAAAATCGCGTAGTCATTTACTCATGACTACTGATTTATTTTTAAATGTTTTTGGAATGAAATCATTAGAAGAACTACCATCTACTGAAGAAGATAACGAAGAGATTGAAAATTTCTTTAGTACACTTACAGATCAAAAGGAGAAATAAAATGTATAAAGATTTAGAAAGACTTCAAAAACGAATTGCCAACAGTGGATATACATCTCGAAGAAAAGCAGAAACTTTAATCACTGAAGGTAAAGTAAAAGTAAATGGTCAAGTAGTTACAGAACTGGGAACGAAAGTTAAATCTTCAGACACTGTTGAAGTTGAAGGAATTAAAATTGAGCAAGAAGATAAAATTTATATTCTGTTCTATAAACCAACGCAAGTTATTACTAGTGTTTCAGATGATAGAGGTAGAACGGTTGTAACAGATTATTTTAAAGATTTAGAAGCAAGAATTTATCCAGTTGGACGATTAGACTATGATACTTCAGGGTTATTATTACTTACAAATGATGGTGAATTTACTAATCTAATGACTCATCCTAGATATCATATTCAGAAAAAATATGTTGCAAAATTAAAAGGGTATTTAATGAGAGAAGAAGTTAAAGCATTAGAACAAGGAATTGAATTAGATGATGGTTTTACACAACCTGCTCAAGTTAAAATAAAAAATCAAAATAAAGAAAAAAATACGACACTGGTTGAAATAACTATTAGTGAAGGTAGAAATAGACAAGTTAGACGTATGTTCGAATATTTTAATCACACAGTCGATAAATTAATACGAATCGAATTTGGAAATCTTAATTTAAAAGGTTTAAATGCAGGTGAAGGTAGAGTATTAACACCTCATGAGGTGAAAATATTAAGACATATGGCTGAAAATGGTAATTAATTCGAAATAACTTAACAATACAAAGAATGTTCTTAATTACAATGTGTATTCTTTTTTTATTTATTCACTGTAATAATAAATCATAGGTTCTACATCAAAAAATATTTTGATATTTTTTTCACAAAGTCAATTTAATAAAAAGCTTTAATATAGTGAATATGCTATAATTAAAATGCTATAGAGCATGTGTAGGAGGTATATTGTAATGACGAATGAAATATTAATTGTAGACGATGAAGATAGAATCAGAAGATTATTAAAACTTTACTTAGAAAGAGAATCGTTTACTATCCATGAAGCAAGTGATGGTAGAGAAGCATATGAACTTGCTATGGAAAATGACTATGCGTGCATTCTTTTAGATTTAATGTTACCTGAAATGGATGGTATTGAAATGTCATCAAAATTACGTGAGCATAAAGATACGCCTATTATTATGCTTACAGCTAAAGGTGAAGAAACTAATCGTGTGGAAGGATTCGAATCAGGTGCAGATGATTATATAGTGAAGCCTTTCTCTCCCCGAGAAGTCGTATTAAGAGTAAAAGCATTACTACGTAGAACTCAAACATCTAAACCAGAACAAAGCGAACCGCATGCAAGAGATGTCATTGAATTTAATCATCTTATTATCGATAATGATGCACATCGTGTATTAGCAGATCAACAACAAGTGAATTTAACGCCAAAAGAATATGAGTTATTAATATACTTAGCAAAAACACCTAATAAAGTATTTGATCGTGAACAACTATTAAAAGAAGTTTGGCATTATGAATTTTATGGTGATCTAAGAACTGTAGACACACATGTTAAACGATTAAGAGAAAAATTAAATCGAGTTTCTGAAGAAGCAGCACATATGATTCAAACCGTTTGGGGTGTCGGTTACAAATTTGAGGTCAATACAAATGATGAAGCGTCTAAATAGTGTTGTTATAAAACTGTGGTTAACTATAATATTTATAGTAACGACAGTTTTAATTTTATTAAGTGCAGCATTAATTACATTTATTCAATATTATTACACCCAACAAACAGAAAATGCTATAAGAGAAGATGCTTCAAGAATTAGTCACCTTGTTGAAAAAGCTGATAACAAGTCACTTGCCATACAACATAGTCAGGAATTGATTGATGGCACAGGTGGCGTTATTATTATGTCTAATAAAAATATGTCAGCAGAAAAATCATATAATCTGATTAAAAAAAGAATGTTAAAAGAAATTCAAAACAACGACAACTTTAATAAAGTATTTAATACAGGGAAATCTGCCACACAAAATGTCACAATAAGTGAAAAAGGGACATCCCATTCTTATATTCTTTTAGGATATCCGATGCAATCTCAAGATCGTAAGCATGCTAAGTTTAGCGGAGTATTTATATATCAAGACTTAAAAACAATTGAAGATACTAATAATGCAATTACCATTATTATTTTAATTACTGCAATTGTATTTTTTATTGTTTCAACGATTTTTGCGTTCTTTTTATCTAATCGTATTACTAAACCACTTAGAAAATTAAGTACACAGGCAATTAATGTATCGAATGGAGATTACTCTCAAAAAACAACCGTAAATACGAAAGATGAAATTGGTGAACTTTCTTATACTTTTAATAATATGAGTTATAAAATTCAAGAGCACATTGAAGCTTTATCTACTCAAAAAAATATTCGTGATCGTTTATTTAATTCTATGGTTGAAGGTGTAGTGGGTTTAAATGATAAAAGTGAAATTATTCTATCTAACAAAATGGCAGACCAAATATTACCGACAATTGATAAATCTATTTATTCAGAAATTAAAAATCAAATCAATGCCACATTCCATTCAAAAGGCACAGAGTTCAATGAATATACAATAAACTCTAAGTATTATGTATTTATAATGAGTTATATTGATCGTATTCAACAAGATGGTCGTAGTGGGATTGTAATCATCATAAGAGATATGACAAATGAACATAATCTTGATCAAATGAAAAAAGACTTTATCGCAAACGTATCCCATGAACTCCGTACACCGATTTCATTATTACAGGGTTATACTGAATCGATAGTCGATGGCATTGTAACAGAACCTAACGAAATAAAAGAATCACTATCAATTGTATTAGATGAAACAAAACGACTTAATCGCCTTGTCAACGAGCTTTTAAATGTTGCAAGAATGGATGCGGAAGGATTAACCATTAATAAAGAAATACAGCCCATAATGCCATTATTACGTAGAATACAACTTAAATATCGTCAACAAGCACAAGATTTAAAACTAAACATAGATTTATTACCAAATATTAATGAAGATGATTTATGGAATTACGATGCTGATCGAATTGAACAAGTACTTACAAACTTAATTGATAATGCAACACGCTATACACATCCTGGAGATTCAATTACGATTACTGCTAATAAAGATAGTCAGTATCAAATTTTAAATATAAAAGACACAGGTAGCGGCATTGCTCCTGAACATCTTGATCATGTATTTGATCGTTTTTATAAAGCTGAAGCTTCTAGAACTAGAGGTAAACAAGGAACTGGTTTAGGATTATTTATTAGTAAGATGATTATTCAAGAGCATGGCGGAATTATTTCTGTAGAAAGTACAGTGAATAAAGGCACAACCTTTATTATTAAATTACCTAAACCTTCTATAGATTCTAAATAATTAACGTTCAATAAAATAGAATTAAATATCCAAATTTTTTGAGATGACGCTCTTCAAAAGTTAAAGATAAAACTTTGAAGAGCGTTTTTATATCTATCGTTTTTTTAAATATAATATTTCGTGTCATATTAATTTAAAATCAGTCGATGAAATTGATGAAATATATCTCTCATTTTTATAAATAAACAGAGATATTGCAATGAAGGATTTATTCATGTAATATAAATTTTAAATGATAAATTCAATAATTCATCTTCGGGGTAGGGTGTAATTCCCAACCGGCAGTAATTTGAGCCTGCGACCCGCTTCAATGAAAGTGGCTGATTCAGTGTAAATCTGAAGCCGACAGTATAGTCTGGATGGGAGAAGATGGAGGTTTTTTGTTGTGTAAACGTATCCTCCAATTCTTAGTAAGATGAATGGAAGGAGAAAACTGAATATGCAACAAAATAAACGTTTAATTACCATAAGTATGTTGAGTGCAATTGCATTCATATTAACATTTTTGAAATTTCCATTACCATTTTTGCCTCCATACTTAACACTAGATTTTAGTGATGTACCGACTTTATTAGCTACTTTTACTTTTGGTCCTCTGTCTGGTCTTATTGTAGCATTAATTAAAAATATATTAAATTTCTTATTTAATATGGGCGATCCTATTGGGCCTATGGCAAATTTTTTAGCTGGAGCTAGTTTTTTACTAACAGCTTATTTTGTTAGTCATCGTAAACAATATTCATCTCGTCGTTCATTAATTATAGGATTAGTTGCCGGTACTATTGCAATGACTATAGTTTTAAGTATTTTAAATTATTTTGTCTTACTACCTTTGTATGGCATGATATTTAATCTTGGTGATGTATTTACTAATTTAAAAGTAATCATTTTATCAGGTATTATTCCTTTTAATATTATTAAAGGATGTATAATATCGATTATTTTTATCTTGCTATATCGCCGTTTAAAAAAAGTATTGAAATAAAATTAAAACCTCCGATGACTTCTTAGTAGGAATCATCGGAGGTTTTATATTATAATTATGGTAATACAATTTTATTTACGGATTTATTCAAATTTTAAGGCATCTCCATCAAAAGGCTCTTCTTCAATTTTAATTGAATCAGTTGGGCAGCCTTCAAGAGCATCTTCCATATCTTCATATAATTCTTCTGGTACTTCTGCAGTACCTTGATTATCGTCAAGGATTACGAAAGCAATACCTTCGTCATCATAATCGTAAATATCTGGTGCAGCAGCGCCACAAGCACCACAAGCAATGCATGTATCCATATCAACGATTGTGTACTTTGCCATTTTATTCGCCTCCTTTGATAAAAATGCTACACTAGTCACAATAAATATTTTTATTATATTCTAGATATAAAAGTTCTATAAAAGAGGAGTTCACTCATGCAAGAAATGATTAGTTATGTTAAACATCACTCATTCAATTATAAAACTAATAAAAGTATATATAATATTTTAAGTGGAAAAAAGTCACATCAAACGTTTTTTGATGCGAGCTCTCAACAACTTTTATCATTATATCATAGTTTACCTAAATTAAAATATCAGACATTTGAACGACTTTTGAATAAAAATGATATAAGTGAATTAAATATCAAGGTGCATCCTCGGTTCACTTATGACAGTCTTAATAATACTTTTAAATGTATTCAATTATTAATTCAGACGATATCTCAATACCTCCATCATCAACTTAAATTCGTACCAATGAACCAACAAGTTATTATTCAAAATAAAGTTAAAAAGATTTATGGAACTATTATTGAAAATGATTTAATAAAAGATTTTGAAAATGAAGTAACAAATTTATTTCAAGCAATCAGTTTAAATAATAATAATAAGTGCTACCTTCATTATTATTTGCATGGTTATGATGAGCCTATGTATACAAGACAACAGGTAAGTTTGATTGAGAATATTTCTATTTCAAAATTATATACTTTAGAATTGAATAATTTAGTCACTTTAGGAAGTGAAATTGAAAATAAACAACGTTATCCTATATTATCTGAATGTATTATTCTTTCATCATTATTAAATAAAACATCTATAACTCAACAATATCTTCATCAAGGTTTGAGTTTAAATGAAATCGCAATTGCACAGAATGTTAAACTCAATACAATAGAAGATCATATTTTAGAATTATTTATTAAAGGTTATGAGAAAAATTACGAAAATTATGTAGAGAAAAAAGATATTTTTCAATTTATTCAATACTATACAGAGCATAAAGGAGAAAGATTAAAAATATATAAACGAGAGTTTGACCATTTATCATACTTTGAAATTAAACTCATGATTGTTGGGATAGAAAGAGGTGAAATGAATGTTAGAGAACAATCTTAAACAATGGTTTGGACATGAAAGTTTTCACCCAGGTCAGAAAGAAGTTATAAAAAGTGTGTTACAAGGCAATCATACACTTGGTGTTTTGCCAACAGGTAGTGGGAAAAGTCTATGTTACCAATTTCCAACTTATATGCAACAAAAGCCTACTCTTATTATCTCACCGCTAATTTCTTTAATGGATGACCAAGTGATGCAACTTAAATCTCAAGGTGAACGAAAGGTTGTATGTATTCATTCAGGTATGGATGAACAAGAAAAGAAAGAAAATATCAATTTATTAAATCAAAGTCGTTTTATATTTCTAAGTCCTGAATTTATTCTTCAATCTCATCATTTCAATCTAATTAAAAACATCCCATTTGGTTTAGTAGTATTAGATGAAGCACATTGCTTATCAGAATGGGGATATGATTTCAGACCGCATTACGCACTTATCGGTCAAATCACTCATCATTTTAAATTAGCGACTATTTTAGCATTAACTGCTACTGCACCACCACATTTAACAAGTGATTTAGAACATATTTTAAAAGTTAAATTAAACACTATACAAACGACTATGAATCGTAAAAATATTTCGTTATCACATTTTAATTTCAAGGATGACGATGAAAAAATAGAATGGCTATTGAAATTTATTGAATCTTCGGGTCCTACCATTATTTATGTATCATCTAAGAAAATATGCTTACAACTCGCAAAACTTATTTATCAACATGGATATTTAACTGGTATTTATCATGGAGATTTAACTTATCAAGAACGTCAAACTGTTCAAAATCAATTTATTAATAATTTTATTCCAGTTATTGTAGCTACTAGTGCGTTTGGAATGGGGGTTAATAAAAAAGACATTCGGACTGTTATTCATTTTCATTTATCCTCTAGCCCTTCAAATTATTTACAGGAAATTGGAAGAGCCGGGAGAGATGGAAAACAAAGTCAAGCAATTAGTCTATATCAACCAGACGATGCTTACATTCTGGAAACGTTACTATTTAATGATGCTATCGTAACAGAAGATGTTGAAACTTTTGAGCTAGGCGCATTCCTTCCACCTAATAAAGAAGAAATTTTAACAGTATTACACCAAAATTATACATTTAAGGAATTGAAACACATTTTTAAAACCTCATATATACGTAAACAAGCTGGTTATCAAAGAATAATAGGTTATACTCGTATAGATCAATGTAGAAGAAAATTTTTACTGGAATTTTTTGGAGAATCTCCTAATCAACCTAATGAATGTTGTAACAATGATTCAGATTTAAGTAAAATTGAGTGTTACAATAGAAAAAAAGTTAAAAGACAATTTACTTTCAATGAAAAAATTAAAAACTTATTTAGAGTTTAGTGACTTTACTTTACTAAATTATTTTATACAGGATATAATTAAATTATAAAATGATTTATAAGACATTTAAAAAATGATACATATTTATGCATTACTTGGGTATAAATAATGTGACAATTAAAATAAGAAAAAGAGAGGATGTTGACTATGTCTAGAGACAATTTTAAGGATGATTTTGAAAAAAATCGACAATCGATAGATTCAAACGATCAATTCGATCGTGTAAATAATGAAACTAACGATGAAATAGACAATTTTAACAATGAAACTGATCAACAGTTTCCACCAAGGAATGCACAAAGACGACAAAGAAGAAGAAACCAATCTTCTAGTCGTAACAAAAAGTTTAACGATCAGGTTAATAATTATGAAGAAGGCTCATTAGATGACCGTTATGATGAGGAGACATTTGACAAAGTACATAACGATAATCATTCTCATCATAATCACGAGAATTATGAGAATAATCAACGTTCCAATGTAGATGAGCGTTATGATGAACACAACCATCATTCTAATCATCGTTTTGAGGACGATAGTTATGAAAATGATGATAGAATGAATAGTGATCATCGTCGTCATCGTGATTTTGATCAAGATGACGATAGACATGAAGATCATCATTCAAAAATCGGAAAAGACGCAACAATTGCTGGAGGAGCTGCTGCTACAGGGGCTGTTGGAGCAAAAGCATCACGTAATAAAAAACGTAAAAATAATCGTCATGATGATAAAAATTATCAAGATAACGAAAATAGAAGTGTTCAACATGACAATGAAGATAATAATGAACTAGATAATAAGCATCACAGAAAAAAAGGAAATAAAGGCAAAAAAGCTGCTGCAGTCGGTGCTGGCGCAGCTGGAGCTGGTGTTGCTGGCGCTGCCGCTTCTAAACATAAACAACATAATGAACATAACAATCTAAATCATCATGATGCTGATAAACATCATGAAAATGATAATGATGGTTTCCAAGCACATAACGGTAAGAAAAAACGCGGTTTAATGGGGATATTACTTCCACTTATAGCTTTATTACTTATTTTAGCTGCTCTAGCTATTTTTATTGGCATGTATCTTAACAATGACCATAAAGATAAAAACAATAACACTGCAGATAATAAAACAGAACAAACTGAGAACAAAGATAAAGCTAAAGACAAAGCTACAAATGAAAAAGAAAAATCAAATGAAACAGCAGCAACAAAAGAAGATAAATCAAACGAATCAGATAATAGCACTAAAAAAGATAGTGATGAGTCAAATGAAGTATCTACAACAGAAAACAATACATCAACCAATAATAATGATAAAAATTCTACTGAAAGTGCAACATCTGAAAATAATAACAATAAATCAAATGTATATAACAATTCATCAAGTTCAGACAATAACTCAAATTCTCAATCAACTCAAAATAGCACACAATCAAGTAATAGTGCTGGTCAACAAACTCACGTAGTATCTGGTAATGATAATTTATATCGTATTGCAATTCAATACTATGGTGAAGGTACAGTTGAAAATGTAAACAAATTAAAACGAGCTAACGGCCTAACTAGCAATAATATTGTAAATGGTCAAAAATTAGTTATTCCTCAATAATATCTGAATGTATTAAAAAAGGTACACCTAAAAGGCACTGAACCCTTAAAATGGGAACTTA
>NZ_KV821132.1:0-257 GCF_001815595.1 Staphylococcus sp. HMSC070D05
GTGGTTCTACCTCCCTATTATCATCAGGATCATTCTTCGTTTCTTCAACGAACTTATCCTCATTTGTTAATTCACCTTCATCTGTACTGTCATTCTTTTTCTCTTCGGCTATATCCTTGTAATTTACTTCTGTTGGTTGACGCTTTGTTTGTTGTTGGTTGATATTTTGCGATTCTTCAGTAAAAGTTGCTTCTTGCGGATTAATATTTTGTCTATTATTCGTCGCTGTATCAAAAGAATAATTAAGCTGTCTTTCT
>NZ_KV821133.1:0-869 GCF_001815595.1 Staphylococcus sp. HMSC070D05
TTAAAGGATAGAAATAGTTATTCTAAAACAGACTATGATGCCACATTTATAAGAATGAAAGAAGATTATATGAAAAAAGGACAACTCAATCCAGGGTATAATTTACAAATAGCGACAAATTCTCAATTCGTTTTATCTTATAATGTGTATCAAAATCCGACTGATACAAGAACGATGATACCATTTTTAAATTCAATTCAAGAAACCTACGGTCATTTAATATATTGTAGCTGACGTAGGTTATGGTAGTGAATCAAATTATATGGTAATTATAGATTATTTCAATTGAACGTCGCGTATAACTTATTGGAATGTTTATAAAAGATAAAACTAAAGATATAAAAGTGACATCTTTAATACTCAAAATTGGAATTATGACAAAATTAACAATGAATTCATTTGTCAGAACAATAAAAGTCTAGGACTTAAAAGATATGCCTATCGCCACGACAATATGGTTTTAAACGAGATTTTAAATTATATGAATGTGATGATTGTTTAGATTGTTCTGTGAAACATCAATGCATGAAATTCAATTCAAAAACAAGTAAAAAATAATGAAGAATTATAATTGGGAATATTTTAAAGCTCAAATTAGTAAAAATCTTTTAGAGCCAAAAAACATCTACAGTTAAAGAAAAATTGATGTGGAGCTTGTTTTTGTATTTATGAAGGCTATTTTGTGTTTCACTCGAATTTCCGTTCGAAGGATAAATAAAACCAAAAGAGAACTAGGATTTGTTCTAATGGCACTTAATGTAAGAAAAGAAACAGCTCAGCGAGCTGAAAATAATCAAAACAAGTAAAAAAAAGGCAATTTCTATTGAAATAATATAGTGGACTGACCCCAATTAGTGGGAATGATATAA
>NZ_KV821134.1:0-341 GCF_001815595.1 Staphylococcus sp. HMSC070D05
CTAACAAATTAGCCAGTAAATGAGTTTATTATAAATTCATTTACTGGCTTCTTTATTTACAATACTACGTATTGTTGGCTCGCTTTCTTAGGGGACAGCTTCAGCCTGTAGTCTTCAGCTTGTCCTGTTCCCTCAAGAGTCTCGCCAAAATACTTTGTATTTATATGTAATTTTACATTGAAATACTTTAAAAAAATAAGGCACTTTCGTATAATTTAATAAATGTCACTAAACTAAATTAACGAGGTGCCTTATGTATAAAGATTATAACATGACTCAACTTACTCTACCATTGGAAACTTCAGTTCTTATCCCCACAAATGATATTTCACGACATGTCA
>NZ_KV821135.1:0-36970 GCF_001815595.1 Staphylococcus sp. HMSC070D05
GGTGTGACCTCCTTGCCATTGTCACCAGACAACAACTTACTTAAACAAGTATATTATTAATTAATTAATTTTTCAATAGTTAATTTTACACTTTATTAAAATTCTTTTTACAAGTGTTTTACAAAATTAACTTTCGTTTTTGACGACTTTTATATCATATAATAATCAAAGTCTAATGTCAACAATTTTTTAAAGATTTTTTAGATTAATTTTTAAAAAAGGATTTAATTTTTGAACACTCATAGTATACTACCACATCATATATATAATATCTAGTCTTTTTTTAATTAATTTTCCTTTTTGTTTTTCGAAAAAAAAACGTTGCTTACCTTAGCAAGCAACGTTTTTAATTTATATTAATCTTATTTTTGTCTCATGTAAGGGAATAATAATACATCTCTAATAGATGGTGAATCTGTTAACAACATAACTAAACGATCAATTCCAATTCCTAGTCCGCCTGTTGGTGGCATGCCATATTCAAGTGCTTCAATGTAATCTTCATCCATTTCATGAGCTTCATCGTTACCTTGTTCTTTTTCAACAAGTTGTTCTTCAAAACGTTCACGTTGATCGATTGGATCATTTAATTCTGTGAAGGCATTTGCATGTTCTCTACCTACAATAAACAACTCGAAACGATCAGTAAATCTTGGGTCTTCTGGATTTTTCTTAGCAAGTGGAGAAATTTCAATTGGATGTCCATAAATAAATGTAGGTTGAATTAATGTTTCTTCAACTTTTTGTTCAAAGAATTCATTTAAAATATGTCCATATTTCATGTTTTCTGTAATTTCAATACCATGCTCTTTAGCTAACGCTTTAGCTTCTTCGTCTGTTTTCACATTATAGAAGTTTACACCTGTAGCCTCTTTAACAGCATCTACAATATGAAGTCGTTTCCAATCTGATTCTAAGTCGATGTCTTCGCCATTATATTGTACTTTTGCTGAACCTAATACATTTTGCGCAATATGTCTAACCATAGATTCTGTTAAATCCATAATATCATGATAATCGGCATAAGCTTCATATAACTCTATCATAGTAAACTCAGGATTATGGCGTGTTGATACACCTTCATTACGGAAAACGCGGCCAATTTCATAAACTTTTTCTAATCCGCCTACAATTAATCGTTTTAAATGTAACTCTATCGCAATACGCATATATAACGTTGCATCTAGTGCATTATGATGTGTAACAAATGGACGAGCTGCAGCCCCGCCAGCGATTTGATGCATCATTGGCGTTTCTACTTCTAAATAACCTCTTTGGTTTAAATAATTTCTCATTTCTTGGATGATTTTACTACGGTTAATAAATGTACGAGTACTATCTTGGTTAGTAATTAAATCTAAATAACGTTGACGATATCTTTGCTCAATATCTTGTAAACCATGAAATTTATCAGGTAATGGTCTTAAAGCTTTAGATAATAGTGTAAATGATTTTGCTTTTACTGATAATTCGCCAGTATTTGTTTTAAACATGACACCTTCAATACCTACAATGTCACCTAAATCCGTTGTTTTCCAAAGGTTATCAAAAGGTTCTTCACCAATTTGATCTTTACGTACATAAATTTGAATTTGACCTGTTAAATCTTGTACATGTGCAAATCCTGCTTTACCTTTACCACGTTTTGTCATTAAACGCCCTGCAATAGAAACATGACTTTCGTCTTCTTTTTCATGTAATTCTTCTTTAGAAAAATGATCCCATTTTTCTTTTAATTCACTTGCAGTAGCTGTGCGTTCAAAGCGTTTACCAAACGGATCAATTCCTAAATCAATAAGTTCTTGTAATTTTTGTCGACGAACCTGCATTTGGTCATTCATTTCTTCTGACATTACTCTCTCTCCTTTAAACTTCCTGTTTTACTATTAATGGATGTTATGTACTTATTAAAAATATTGTAAAATATTTTCCATTCATTATTTTATACATAGTCAAATAGTTAAATTCTTAAAATATATTTGTATCTATCTTAAGAATTTAAGCACTTAGTCTTTATATTTCTTAACCGTATCATCTGGAAAAACTAAATCACGAATTTTCTGATTTAATCGTGGATCCTGTTTATCCGATGCAATATCGTTCAACGGTATAAGTACAAAAGCACGTTCTTGCATTCGTGGGTGAGGTACACTTAAATTGTCTGTTTCAATAATATTATCACTATATAATAAGATATCTATATCTAACGTTCTAGGACCCCAACGTATTTCTCTTACTCGATGCAGTTGTTGTTCAATGTCTAAACAATGCTTAAGCAATTGCTGAGGGGACAACTTTGTTTCAATCTCTAAACACAAATTCAAGAAATTAGGCTGATCAGTATAGCCAATCGGTGCAGTTTCATATATCGATGATTGTTTTGTTACCTTTATACCCTTAATGTTTCCAATTAAATCAATTGCCGTAAGAAGTAGTTGTTTTCTATCACCAATATTACTTCCTAAACCTAAATATGCTTGTACCATTAACGATTCTCCCTCACTATTTCAATACCCACACCATCATAATGACCAGGTATAGGTGGATTTTCTTTAGTGATTCTGACTTTCGTTTCCATTACACGATTATAGTGTGAATTTATACGTTTTGCAATACGTTCAGCTAGATGCTCGATTAAATTGCAAGGTGGGCCTTCAACAATATCTTTTACATCTTCAAATACTTCACCATAATGCACAGTATCTTTAACATTATCTGTCTGCCCCGCTTTTAATAAGTCTACTTTTAAAGTTACGTCTACTGAAAAAATTTGACCTATTTCATTCTCAGCTGTGAGTGCACCGTGATATCCATAAAACTTCATCCCTTTAAGAAAGATCATGTCGTTCATTTTCATTCTCCTTCAAAAAATCTATACCTTGAGCTAAACGTACATTTAATTGAACATTATGTACGCGAACTGCTTTTATGCCTTTCATTATACCATAGGCAGTAGTAGCAGCAGTGGCCTCATCTCTTTCTTTTGGTGTCGTATCAGTAGACATCATCTCTCTAATAAAACGCTTACGACTTGTCGCTAATAAAACAGGATACTCTGTAGCCACTAATTCATCTAATCGAGACATTACTTCATTTTCTTCTTTTCTACTTTTGGCAAATCCAATTCCAGGATCTAACCATATTTTATATTTTGGAATTCCTGCCATTTCTGCTTTATTTGCTTGCTTTAAAAGTGTTATTAGCATTTCTTCTACAACTGGTTGGTCACGATGTCCATCTCCATTATGCATTAACACAATTTCGGTTTCATATTTAGCAACTACATCTAAAATATGTGGATCATATAATCCAGCCCATTGGTCATTAATCATTGTGGCCCCTAATTTTAGACAAGCTTCAGCAACTTCACTGCGATATGTATCTATGGAAATTTGTACATTTAGTTTCACTAATTCTTCTACAACTGGAATGACACGTTGCATTTCTTCTTCTAAAGACACTTCTGTGTGTCCAGGTCTTGTTGATACGCCTCCCACATCAATAATATCTACGCCTTCATCAATCATTTCTTTAGCACGTGTAACTGCGTTATCAATTGAATTATACTGACCGCCATCTGAAAATGAGTCAGGCGTTACATTTAAGATTCCCATAATTTTTGTTTTACCCACTACCAATCATCCTTTGTTTTAAAAAATAAATATGTATACTCCTATGATACACTCATTTAGTCTATATTTCAGTATTGTTAACTGAGAGAACCCTTATACTAAAAAATAAAATAGCTGGCTTCGCCTTTTACGAAACCAGCTATTTCTTATTTAAAAAATGATATTCAAATATCAACTTATATCATCATTAGTCATCGAATGAATATAATGGTGTAGATAAGTAACGTTCACCATTACTTGGTAATACTGTTACAACTGTTTTACCTTTACCTAACTCTTTTGCTTTTTCGATTGCCGCATAAATTGCTGCGCCTGAAGAAATACCTGCTAAGATACCTTCTTCTTTAGCCACACGACGTGAAGTTTCCATTGCAGTTTCATTACTAACTTTAATGATACTATCATAAATATTAGTATTTAAAGTATCAGGTACAAAGCCAGCACCTAAACCTTGTAATTTATGTGGACCAGGTTCACCACCACTTAATACAGGAGATCCTTCTGGCTCAATTGCTACAATTTCAATGTTAGGATATTTCTCTTTTAAGACTTTACCTACACCAGACAGTGTACCGCCAGTACCAACACCTGCTAAGAAAGCATCGATTTGTTTGCCTTCAAATTGTTCAACTAATTCAGGACCAGTTGTTAATGCATGTACTTCAGGGTTAGCTGGATTTTCAAATTGTTGAGGTTCGAAATAACCATGTTCTTCTTTTAATTCTTTAGCTTTCTTAATAGCACCTTTCATTGCTTCAGATCCAGGTGTTAACACTAATTCCGCACCATATGCTTTTAATAAGTTGCGACGTTCAGAACTCATTGTTTCAGGCATAGTAAATACTGCTTTATATCCTTTAGCTGCACAAACAAATGCCAAACCAATACCCGTATTACCACTTGTTGGTTCTACAATTGTATCACCAGGTTTAATTTTTCCTTCTTTTTCAGCTTTTTCAATCATTGCTAAAGCAATACGGTCTTTTACAGAGCCACCTGGATTTTGATACTCTAATTTTACATATACATCTGCCGCATCTTCATCTACTACGTTTCTTAATTTTACTACCGGTGTGTTGCCAATAATTTGTGTAATATTTTCTACAGGTTTTTGTGCCATCGAAAAAACGCTCCTTTAACTTTCTAATTTAAAACTTAGTTTTTCTATCGGATATAACTATATTCTATCAGAATTTTCTAAAAAGACAAAGATATTTCTTTAAATATGATGTAATATTTTACTTTCATTAGTTACATTTAGTTTTTCCCATAAAAAGAGAGCAATAAACATACGCTTATTGCTCATCAACATTCTACTATTTTTTTATTGTATCAAGTAGTTCTTGAAGTTCGCCTTCAGAATAATGATATTTATTTCCACAGAAATGACACACGGCCTCAGCACCATGATCTTCTTTAATCATATCTTCAATTTCTGCTTCACCCAAACCTTTAATTGCATTTAGGAATTTTTCATGACTACAATTACATTCAAATTGTGCATCCATTGTTTCCAAAATTTGTACATGCTCTTCACCTAAAATTTCATTTAAGATGCCTTCTGGTGTTAAGCCTTGTTCAATCAATTTAGAAACTGGCTGCATTTGGTTAATTGCATTTTCTAATTTAGTAATAGTTTCTTCTTTCGCGCCTGGCATGACTTGTATAATAAATCCACCCGCTGCTTTAATAGAATTATCAGGATTAACAAGTACTCCTAATCCTACTGATGATGGCGTTTGTTCACTTGTCGCAAAATAATAAGTGAAATCTTCTCCAAGTTCCCCAGAAACGATTGGACTTGCGCCTGAGAAATAATCTTTCATGCCTACATCCTTAACGACTTGAATTGCACCCTCAGTACCTACTGCTCGTCTTACATCCAATTTACCTTGATCGTTAAGTGGAAAATGAGTTTGAGGATGGTCAACATATGCACGGACATTTCCTTGTGCATCTGCATCAGCAATAATTCGACCAATTGGACCCTTACCATCTACTGTGACAGTAAGCTTTTGATCTCCTTTTAACATGGCGCCCATTAATAACGTTGCTGTCATTGTTCTACCCATCGCTGCTGAAGCTGTAGGCCATGTATAGTGACGTGTTTGGCCTTCTTGAACTGATTCAGTTGTTAATGCAGCATACGCACGTACTTCTCCATCAAAAGCCAATGATTTAACAATATAATCATGTGTCATTACTCTAATCTCTCCTTTATATTTATATTATTTTATTTCGTTTGTTTCATTTATTTTAAAATCTAACATTAAATCCTTTATTAAGAATATCTATTTTACACTGCTTATTTAAGAATATGAAGTAACTTGCTCTAGAGTATATAATGCATCTATATCATATTAAAAACTCTTTCGATTAAGGTTATTTAACCCTAGTCGAAAGAGTTTTTATGACTAACTACGATTCTCTATGATTTGAATCTGTTGGATGCTCTATATTTGGAGATTGTTCATAACCTGTTTCATCTCTATCATTTCGTTGTGAATGATTTTGAGAATGATTACGGTCTGAACGATGACTGTTTCTATCATGATCGATTCTGTCATCTTCTCTGCGGTCTTCTGCTTCATCTTTACGACCTTCTTCAAGTTGTTCTTCACGAATGTCATCATAAGATTTACCATATTTACCGTTTGAGAACTCAGAATCATCTCTATCTTCATCTTTTACCACTTTAGCTGCATCATAATCTACTGTTGGTAAAACACCATCATAGAATAATGAACGTATTTGTTCTGCTACTAGTGTTTCTTCAGTTAATAATGTTTTAGCAATCAGTTTCAATTGAGATTCATGTTCTAATAAAATTTGTTTACAACGTTCATATTGTTCTTTAATAATACGTTGAACTTCTTTATCAATTTCATAAGCAATTTGGCCTGAATAGCTAGGTTCACCTTGCATATCTTTACCTAAGAAGACTTGGCCACCACCACTTGTAGAAAATTGTAAAGGTCCTAATTTCTTACTCATACCATATTCAGTGACCATTGAACGTGCAATTTGTGTTGCTCTTTCAAAGTCGTTTGAAGCACCAGTTGATACTTCATGGAAGTTAATATCTTCAGATACACGACCACCTAAAAGACCACAAATTTTATCTAATAATTCTGGTTCTGTCATTAAGAAGCGGTCTTGTTTAGGTAACATCATTGCGTAACCGCCTGCTTGTCCGCGAGGCACAATCGTTACTTTGTGTACAACTTCTGCTTCATCAAGTACCATACCAATGACTGTATGACCTGCTTCATGATGTGCTACAATATTACGTTCTTTATCAGAAATAACACGAGATTTTTTCGCTGGACCCGCAATCACTCGGTCTGTTGCTTCTTCGATATCACGCATATCAATTTTATTTTTACCTTCACGTGCAGCAATTAATGATGCTTCGTTCAATAGGTTTTCTAAATCAGCACCCGAGAAACCAGGCGTTCTTTGAGAAATAGCTTTTAAATCGACAGTTTCATCAAGTGGTTTGTTTTTAGCATGAACATGAAGAATCGCTTCACGGCCTTTAACATCTGGACGACCTACTTGAATTTGTCTATCGAAACGACCAGGACGTAATAATGCAGGGTCTAAAATGTCAGGACGGTTTGTTGCTGCAATCATAATGATACCTTCATTTTCACCGAAACCATCCATTTCAACTAATAATTGGTTAAGCGTTTGTTCACGTTCATCATGACCGCCACCAACACCTGCACCACGTTGACGACCAACAGCATCAATTTCGTCTATGAAAATAATACATGGTGCATTTTTCTTAGCATTTTCAAATAAATCACGTACTCGACTTGCACCAACACCTACAAACATTTCAACGAAATCAGAACCACTGATTGAGAAGAATGGAGTTCCAGCTTCACCTGCAACGGCACGTGCTAATAATGTTTTACCTGTACCTGGTGGGCCTACAAGTAAGACACCTTTAGGGATTCTTGAACCCATTTTCTTAAATTTCTTATTATCTTTTAAGAAATCTACAATTTCAATTAACTCTTGTTTTTCTTCGTCTGCCCCAGCAACATCTGAGAAGCGAACACGACGTTTTTGGTTGTCGTACATTTTTGCTTTAGATTTACCAAAGTTCATCATACGGCCTCCACCGCCGCCACCTTGTGCTTGGCTAAGGAAGAATATAAATAAGAAAGCAATAATTAATACAGGAATAAGCGTTGTCAACATACTGACAAAGACACTTTGTTTTTCTTCTTCTTTAACTGTAAAATCTAATCCTTTTTGGCTACGAGCTTCACTTGTTATTTTTTGTAAATCTTTTTCGTTATTGTATAAAATCGTTGAAGAATAATCTTCATCATTTTTAGTTTTACCACTTACCAAGTACACATTTTGTTCAGGTTGGATTTCTAAAGTTTTAAGATCACCTTTATCCAATTTCTCTACAAACTGTGAATAGGAAAGTTGTTTCGGTGTATTTCCATTACCATTGATATATGAGAAAACACCGAATATAATAACGCCAATAATTGCGATAACTAGCACATTGCGAAAAGCTTTCTGCATGCGTCATTTCCTCCTATTTCTATAATAAAGCTAACAAAGATTGTAACATAATCTAGCTTATAAAGGCTAGTATTTCAACTTTTGTAGCGCTTTTCTAATTCTAGTTAATTATTTTATATTCATCATTTACTCATTCTTTGTTTTCGCCTTTACATATCTATGTATAGTCGTTTCATAAAATGACAATTTTGAATATAAAATGAGTCTACACTAATTTATATCGTTAGTATAGTTATTATATTTAAAAATCTATTTAATGTATTTGCTAATACATTATAAAATTTTATTTATTATAAATTTCCGGTTTTAATGTACCAATGTAAGGAAGATTTCGATAATGCTCAGCATAATCTAAACCATATCCTACTACAAACTCATCAGGGATTTTTTTACCAACGTATTTTGCTTCAATATCCGCTTTACGACGGTTCGGTTTATCTAACAATGTAACGATCTCTAATGAGTTAACTTTACGTGATTGTAGTAATTCAGTAATTGATTTTAAAGTTGTACCTGTTTCTAAAATATCTTCAATAATAAGTACATCTTTGTTTTCAATAGAAGCACTTAAATCTTTTAAAATTTGTACTTCTCCTGTTGATTCTGTACCACCGTGATAACTTGAAACATCCATAAAATCAATTGCTAAATGTGTATCAATACGTTTGATTAAATCTGCCATAAACATAACTGAACCTTTAAGGATACCAACACAAACAAGTGGTTTATCTTTGTAATCTCTCGTTAATTGTTCACCTAAATGTTTACAAATTTCTTGGATTTCTTCTTCAGTTAATAAAATATCTTTTAAGTCCTCTTTCATTTATGAGTCATCTCCAATTTTTTTAATATCTATTATATGTTTAAGGCTTGTCGTCACATAAAGTTGTCCTATAGCAATCACTCGTTGTTTTGCATCTAAAATGATTGGTATTTGTGTACGTTCTATGCTATCAATTTTTTTATCAATCAATAAACGACTTACCTTTTTATGTCCATGACTACCATTTAACTTAAACTTATCTCCATCTCTACGTGTTCGAATCGTTAGAGGCCAATCTATTGCTTCATCATTCTCATTTGGATGAATTGTAATTAAATAATGACCAAATTGATATGTATAAGGATGCGTAACAATTTGTTCTTCAAGTAGAGATTGTTCATAATGAGCCATTATTATAAATTTATCATATGCAATTTGAATTATCCATTTTTCAGTGAGGGGAATTTTAATTTGAGATTGTTTACTCTCAATTTGCTCGAACCATTCATTATAATTTTTTTCTGAAAAAGATTTATTTAACTGAAGCATTTCAAATAAACGATCTAATAAAATCATCTTTGAAATTTCATCTAGTTGATTAAAAGACGCTCGAGATAATTGTATACGTTCTTCATTAAGGTAAATGTTCACATGTTGTTCTATAAAACAATTTATTCGTTGTTGCGTAAGTTGTAATTGCATATCGTGCCAATGTTTCAACTTTAATAATTGTTCTACCTTGAAGTTCTTATTTTCATCAATAGCTGGTAAAAGCCGATTGCGAATGTCATTTCTTGCATATTTATTATGGTGATTAGATTCATCTTCATAAAAAGGCACATGGTGAATGGTTTGATACTGTTTTATATCATTTTTATATGTCTCTATCAGAGGACGACAAATAAAGTAATGATTTCGTTCAGTACATTCATGCATCCCTAATGAATTGCGTGTTGATCGACCAGTAAAAATGCGATAAAAAATCGTTTCAAGTTGATCATTTAAATGATGAGCGGTTAATAAAGCATCAGCATTTATCTTGTTCATCATCTCATCAAACCATTGATAACGTAAATCTCTCGCTTCAGATTGAATACTTTTTCCTTTTTCTACTATTTCAGATAAATCTAACTGTTTAACATAACAGGGAATTTGATATTGCTTGCAGAACTGCTTAATAAATCGTTCTTCTTCGACAGATGCATCTCTTAAACCATGATTGACATGCAAGCACGTTATAGATTGATATGAATGTGATAAATCATTTAATAATTTATATAATAAACACATACTATCAATCCCTGTAGATACTGCAACAGCTAAATGATCCGTCTTTTTCCAAAGAGACGTTTTCACTTTCACATTACTGAACCTCCTGACTTAAGCTAAATAATTGATATAACGAAAAAAGAGTGAGATAGAACTTTAATTCAGTTCTTTATCTCACCCCTGGCATAGATCTTACATGATCTTATGCACTTAAGTTATTATCAATACATATTAATCTAGAATAAATGATTGGAACCAGGGCTCCGTTAACTTAGCTATATTTACTCCCACAGATATAATTAACGTCTAGATCCTTTACCACCACGTCTTGATTCTGTTTGACGTTTAATAGAAGTCAATTTGTCTTCACTGTCTTTTAAGAAATTACTTAATTTCTTTTCAAAATCTTCTGCTTTTTGCTGAGGCGGTTTATTTTGATTAGATTTGTGATGTGAACGACGAGGACGATCTTTCGCTTTTTTAATTGAGAGACTGATTTTACCATCCTCTGCAATAGATAAAACTTTTACCTCCACTTCATCTCCAACTGATAAATGATCTTCTACATTTTCCACATAATTATCAGCAACTTCACTAATATGAACTAAGCCACTTTTACCTTCAGGTAATTCTACAAACGCACCAAATTTTTTGATACCTGTCACTTTACCTTTTAGCTTGTTTCCTACTTCGATTGACATATTCTAAATAAATCCTCCCGATAATGTTTCAATTTTAACCTTATTATATTCCTGTTTTAAAATTTACACAATGCTATAAAACGATTATTTTAAATTAAGCGTTTTACTTTAACTTTTAAAGTTGATTACTCTTTTTAATTATTATTAGAGGATTTAGAATTAGACGATGATTTATCATTAGGCAATTTAAAAATAATTTCTCCATTGTTACTTAAATAATAGTCATCTCGAGCAACTTTCTCTATATAATCTTTATCGTTAAGATTATTAAGCTCTTCTTTTAATGCTATTTCTTCATCTTGTTTCTTCTGAAATTGTTCTTCTTTCTGCTTTCGTTCTATTGTTGCTTGATTGTTACTTTGTTTTTGGAAGACAAGCATGATAGATAGAATAATAATAATTGCTAATAATAATCCTCCAAAAACTGTTACTCTTCGACGAACGACACGCATTCGTTTTTGTTGACGTTGTTTCTTTCGATTTCGTTCTGAAGTATATTGATTATCAATATGTTCTACCTTTTTACTCATAACTTGTCACCTCTTTTAAACGTTTCAACCATAGACTACATTTCTTCAGATTGTGCAGATGGTTGAACTCGTTCTTCTTTAATCAGTTCATACATATGTTTAGCATTTTCTTTTGACGCATGTTCATTTAATCCAGTTACTTTAACCGTCACACTTTTTTGTCCAAAACGAATGACTAATTCGTCTTCCACTTTTACATCTGTGCCAGCTTTAGCTACATTACCATTAATTGTTACACGTCCTTGATCACTAATTTCTTTAGCAAGTGTACGACGTTTTACAAGTCTTGATACTTTTAAATATTTATCTAATCTCATTTATCCTTCTCCCCTTGTTGTAAATAATTTTTAAGGGTTTCTTCATTAAAATCCTTATTTTTGGTTTTATCATACAATGTCATAAAATGGTCTGCAAATACTTTTTCAAATTTAACACGAGGTATTTTACCTTCTTTTGCTTTTGCATCCTTCCAGACATCATTTAAATCTTCTATTGTTTTAACTGTTTTGTCTCCGAATATGTGAGGATGTCGACGAATCATTTTAGCATTTAAGCTTTCAATAACTTCTTTAATATCCATATATCCTTCTTTTTTACCAATACTCGCATGAAGTAGCACTTGTAATAAAATATCTCCGAGTTCTTCAATCATATGCCAATCATCTTCATTATCTATTGCTTCAAACAATTCAAATGTTTCTTCTAATAAATAACGTTTAAGTGATTCATGCGTTTGCACACGATCCCATGGACAGCCTTTTTCATCATCCACTAGATGGTCAATAATATAAACTGCAAAATCAAAATCAGTATACATATCTTCATCACGCATTATTTTAGGCACAAATACACTTGTCAGATTGTTAAATACATCCTCATTATGATCTAACTCAAATAACGGTACTTCTAATACTTTAGCGCCATGACTATTAGCGTCCGTGACTATCTTCACTTTAAAATCGTCTGGATAACGTTCCATTAATGTGAGTTTAACATCTGCTGCAATCATCGCACTATATACTTGTGTAATTAGAGTATGTGTTCGAATATTTAATGTGTTTTCTTTCAAAATGGTACCATCTAATAATGTAAATCCATCATTAGGATCTTCATCGATTGCAACAAATATATCATCTATAAAACTTTTCCCACCTAAAATCTTTACATGTATATCATCATTCTTTTTATTATAATCAAGTAACTTAGCAGTAGTCGTTTCGGCTACACGTGGGTGTCCAGGCACTACGTAAACAGTATCTTGTATCCGTGTTTCTTCTATTAAAGTTTCAACAATATATTGATACACTGCTTCAAATTGATCATACTTTTCGTAGACGTTATCAAAGCTTTTAAATTCAATGTCACTTTTTAAATCTTTAATAACAGGATGTTCAAGTGTCCTTGCATATACACTCTGTTGCTGTTTCAAAAAGCGATAGACACCTAAAGGTAAATCATCCACACTATGATTGCCTATACCAACAATGGTAAGCGTATGCGTCATATCTATCTTCCTTTCTTTATGCGATACAGTTTATCGCCGAATGGTAAGTGTTTTAATTCTTTATATCCTAAAATATTCATATACATAACAAGTAATAGGAATATGAGACCCCCTATTCCTACTATAATTAACAACTCAATTAGACTTCCTAAACGGCCAACAGGAGGTAATAGCATTCGCAACCCCTGTATGACTAATGACATTATAATGAGCGCACTCATCAATTTAACAATAAACGTACGCATGCGATTAAAACGATAATATTTAACGACCTCATAATGTAAAATAGTAACAAATATCATAAGCGAAAGCACTGTGCTTATACTTGCGCCTAAAATCCCCATAAAGTAAATGAAAATCACATTAAAGATCATCTTAAATAGTAGTCCTGACATCACACCAATAAAAATAGGTCGAATTTGATTCCTCACTTGTAAAAGTGCGATGTCCATCATGATAAGCGATACACCAATTACAGTAAACATATAAATACTAAGCGTGATGCTTAATTGATCTGTTTTGAAAAATACAAGGTTCATCATCGGTAGTATATTAATAAGACCTATACCTGCTGCTACACTAATGAGTAGTGTAATTTTTAAAGATGCATTTGTATAACGATTCATAAGAACATGATTATGATCAGAAATGGCATCTGTAAGTAATGGAATTAGGACAAAGCTAAATGTAGTTGTCACTATTAAACCTATTTGAATAAATGAAGCGCCTCTATCATAGATTCCTTTTTGCATAATAGCTTCTCTAAATCCTAAACCATATCTTTGTAGCATATGAACGACTGTAAAACTATCTATAAATTGCCATAAAATAACTAATAATTGACTTAATGCAAATACGAGGGTCGCAAGTATTAGCTGTTTCCAAGGAATAGAATATAAGGGCTGATTTAACTGTAATCGAAAAGGTCTTGTTGCTAATAAATATAGGCTAGAACCTAAAAAGCCAAGGGCTGAGGCTAATATTGCAAGTGCCCCAGCTTGATAAATGGTCCATTCCTTAAACATAAACATTAAAATAGCTATGATAATCACACACACACGAATACATTGTTCTATGATTTGTGAAATAGCTGGTATATTCATTTGTTGCCTACTTTGATAAAAGCCTCTAATCACACCCAAAATTCCTATAAACAAATAGCTAAGACTTGCCATTTTTAACATGGGTGCTAAATGCGCATCTCCCATTAATAGTGCTAATGGATGGGATAGTACTAAAATCACACTAAAAATAATAAGACCTATCATTTGAAATCTTAGAAGTGTTTTTGAAAATACTTCGGTTCCACTGTGACTTCCAAATACTTGAGTGACAGCACTAGGAATTGCATTCATTGATAGTATCATACCTAGCGCTACAATAGGATAAATTTGTTGATACGCATATAATCCAGAATCACCTAAAATATTTTGATATGGAACTCGATAAATTGCACTTAATACTTTAACAATGACTAAAGCAAGCGTTAAAATCACTACGCCATTAAATGCTGAATGTTGTCGTGAATTCTTAGAAGAAGATGAAACTTCAGATGACGATTTATAATTCGTACTCAAGTTCCATACTTCCTTCAAGACATTTTACTAAGAATTTTAAGTTTTCTAACCACTGTTTAGATTTTGTTAGAGTAATATGCATTTTGCCTTCTTTAACACCCAACTTCATTGTTCGCCCTAAAGGTTGGGTTTGTTTAAATAATTCTTCCCCATTTATCTGTTCTGTACCTTTAGTTGAAAGAAATACTTCAATTTGTTTTCCTTTATCTTTAATCAATGTCACGCCTGCATGTAAAGCGTGTATTTTAATTTCTACCATTTCTAATAAACGTTCTACTTCTACAGGATAATCATTGAAACGATCAAGTAATTCATCTTTCACATCAAAAAGCTGTTCTTCAGTTTCAACTTTACGCAATTTCTTATAAATTTCTATTTTAGCTTGTTCATTTTGAATATACTCTGCTGGTAAATAAGCATCTAAGTGTAATTCCATTTCAACATCTGGTGCATCAGGCGCTTCTTCTGTAATACCACGTTTTTCGTTTACCGCTTCTTCTAACATTTGAGAATACAAATCAAAACCTACTGAATCAATGAAACCATGTTGTTGCTTACCTAATAAATTACCAGCTCCACGTATATTTAAATCACGCATGGCAATTTTAAATCCTGAACCTAATTCAGTGAATTCTTTAATCGCTTGTAAACGTTCTTCAGCTGTTTCTGTTAATACTTTATTAGTAGAATGTAAGAAGTAAGCATATCCAATACGACTGGAACGTCCTACTCTACCACGTAATTGGTAAAGTTGACTTAAACCAAAACGATCCGCTTCTTCTATGATTAATGTGTTCGCATTAGGAACATCGACACCTGTTTCTATAATGGTTGTTGTAACTAAAATGTCATACTCTCCATTAATAAAACTCAACATGGTTTCTTCCAAATCTCGTTCTGTCATCTGTCCATGAGCAACAGCAATATTTGCTTCTGGCATCAACATTTGTAACTGTTCACGCTTTTCATAAATGGACTGTACTTTATTGTAAAGATAGAACACTTGTCCATCGCGAGAAAGTTCACGTTCTAAAGCCTCTTTAATAAAATTACTATTTTGCTCTAATACATAGGTTTGTACTGGGAAGCGGTTTTCTGGGGGTGTTTCGATGACAGATAAGTCACGTACGCCAAGCATACTCATATGCAATGTTCTTGGAATTGGTGTAGCTGTAAGCGTCAATACGTCTACATTTGTTTTCAATGTTTTAATACGTTCTTTATGACGTACACCAAAACGTTGTTCTTCATCGACAATAAGTAATCCTAAATCTTTATATTGAATGTCTTTACTCAATAGTTTATGTGTTCCAACAATAATATCAACGTATCCAGATTTCAGACCTTCTTTAGTCTCTCTAACTTCCTTAGCAGTACGGAATCGACTAATCAACTGAATTTCTACTGGAAAATCTTGCATCCGTTCAATTAATGTTTCGTAGTGTTGTTGCGCTAGAATCGTTGTAGGCACTAAAAAGGCAACTTGTTTACCTTCCATGACCGCTTTAAAGGCCGCGCGTACAGCAACTTCAGTTTTTCCGTAACCCACATCTCCACATAACAAGCGATCCATTGGACGTTCTTTTTCCATATCTTCTTTAATTTCTTCAATAGATTTAGCTTGGTCTGGTGTAAGTTCATATGGGAAGTCCATTTCGAAATCATGTTGCTCAGCCGTATCTTCACCATATTGATAACCTACTGACATTTCTCGCTCTTTGTATAGTGCAATAAGTTCATCTGCGATATCTTCAACACTTTGTTGTACTTTGGCTTTCGTTTTTTTCCATTCTGAGCCGCCTAGTTTATTTAATTTAGGCGATTTATCTTCTGAAGCAACATATTTTTGTACTTGATCCATTTGATCAACAGGTACAAAAAGTTGATCGGTTCCTTTATATTGTAATTTAATATAATCTCTATGGACGTCTCCAACTTCTAGTGTTTCAACACCTAAATAACGTCCCACACCATGGTGCACATGAACAACATAATCTCCAACATTTAAATCTTGATAAGATTTAATTTTTTCAGCATTAGAAATTGTTTTAGTCCGTTTTCGTTGTTTTTTCTGTTTTGTTTTAAATAATTCTCGCTCCGTAATTACAACAAGTTGCATATAAGGTAGTTCGAAACCTTCTGATAGACTACCTTCTGTTACAATTGCTTGTCCACTTTCAATCTCTGAGTGAATATTTGTAACAGTAGGAATATGCATTTCATTAAGCATCGATTGAATACGCTCAACTTTCGTTTCAGTTTCTACAAGTACTACAATAGTGTAATTATTGCTTACATAACGTTGAAATTCTGAGCGCATAATGTCATATTGTCCATAAAATTGTTGCACTGGCTTACATGAAAATTTAATAATATGTTGCAACTTCACTGGCATAGAGGATGTAAATAATGTGAAATATGTGACTGGATAATGATTGATTAACGTTTCAAACCTATCATATTCCATAAATGACTGCCCAATAAACCCGTTACCACTTTCAATTAAATTCTGGATAAAATCATCTACTTCAGTAGTCAATGTCTTTTCAGTTTCTTTAATACGATTATATTCATCAACTACTACAATGGCATCTTTTTGGAAATAATCGATGAGTGTAGAAGGTGCGTCATACATAAAAGCAACTAGACGGCGAAGTAATTGATGATCAAAGAAAGTGGATTCAAATAATTTAAAACTTTCATATGTTTCTTTCAAATCATTTCGTGCAGATTTATCAATTTTAGGACGTGTTTGTTCATATGCTTTTTGTAATTCTGTTTGAAGATGATTAATCACATCTTCTGTAATGATATAATCACTCGCTGTAGTGATATCTACCTTTTCAATATTCTCATTTGAACGTTGTGTTTCTACATCAAAGTCTCGAATCGAGTCGATTTCAGTATCAAACAATTCAATTCTAACTGGTTGACCGATAAGAGGGTAAATATCAATGATACCGCCTCGTAGAGAAAACTCACCAATATGAGAAACGACACTTTCACGTCGATATCCCATGTTTACTAGTTTATTTAAAAATTCATCCACATCGATATCATCGCCAACTTCTAAAGTCATTTGATGATGTTTCCACAATTCTACTGGAGTTAACCATTTTTTTAAGCTATTTAAAGGAACAATAAATAACCCTTTCTTATCATGAGATAATGCCGTTAAAGTTCTAACACGTTCACTCATAAGTTGTGGGCTTTGAGTTGAAAATTCCTCTGTCATAATATCTTGGACTGGGTATTTATAAACTTCAGAATGATCAATGTATTGCAATATATCAGTTTCTAATTTATCTGCTTGATATAAATTATTTGTGATTAATAGCATTTGCTTATCATCATTCAAGTATTTTTCAGCAATAATAGTTGCTTTGGCTGAGGGAGATAAACCTGTAACTAAAATATTTTGGTTTCCAAAGACTTCGTCAAGTTCCTGGAATCGTTTGTCATCTTGAATATAGTCAGAAATAATCGTTCTCAATTGACTTCTCCATTATATTCATTCATAACATGATCGAAACGAGACGTCTCAATAAATGCTTCCACTGCTTGTGAAGCATGTTCAATTACTTTTTCCATTGTCACCATTTCTTCATTAGAAAATTTTTGTAATACATAATCTGGAACTGACATACCATTCGTTGGTCTCCCTACTCCAATACGAATACGTTTAAATTGATCTGTACCTAAATGTTTAATAATCGATTTCACTCCATTATGTCCACCTGCACTTCCTTTTTGACGTAGACGAATATGCCCTTGAGATAAATCCAGGTCATCGTATAAAACGATTAAATCGTCAACTTCTACATTATAGTAATCCATTAAAGGTCCTACAGCTTCTCCTGATAAATTCATCATAGTCATTGGCTCGATAAATAGCACTTTATCCCCATTTAAACGTTCAATAGTATAAGCGCCTTTGAATTTTTGTTTATCTAATGTAAATTGATTTTTATCTAAAATATAGTCAATCACTTCAAAGCCAATATTGTGTCTTGTTCGTTCAAAACGTTTACCTATATTACCAAGACCCACAATACATTTCATACGTTGCAACCTCCATTGTGTTCATCTTTTTGATTGATTTGAACATTTAATTTAATATGTGTCGATTACTCCTTATTTTATAATATTACTCAATATAATACAAAAAGAGAGTAGGAAAGAAATTCAATGATTTCGTAACCCACTCTTTTATAAGTTATTAATCTTCAACTTTTATTTTAACATTCATTTTTTAAGTGTCCGATATACATAAGAAAAAGCCTTCTACATATGAAAATGTATCAGGCTCTTTCTATCAATTTAATTAAAGACATTCTCACTTAAAGTGAATACATAGTCATCAACGAATTATTCTTCGTCTTTATTTTCATCGTCTTCTTTGTCTTCACCAGCTACTTCAGGTTCTTCAGTTGCTGATTCACCTTCCATTGCTTCAACTTCTTCTTCAGAAGGTTCATCAGTTGGAGGAACTACTGTAACAACAGATTCTTCTGGATCGTTTTCAATTGTGAAATCACCAGATACTTTAATATCCGCAACTGAATAGCTATCACTTATTTGTAAATCAGTGATAGCTACTTCAATTGATTCTGGGATATTTTCTGGAGTTGCTGTAATTTGTAAATCAAATAATGGTTGTTCAACTACGCCGCCTTCTTTAGCGCCAACTGCTTCACCAACTAATTGAACTGGTACATCAACAGTACGTTCTTCAGTCATGTTAATAGCTAAGAAGTCGATATGAGTAATTTGGTTTTTAAGTGGATCAAATTGATAATCTGATACCATAACTTTAATTGTTTTAGAACCAACGCCTAAATCAATAACACCGTTACGTCCAACTTCACGGATGACTTTGATGAATTCAACTTCATCTACTTTAACTGAAGTGTTTTTAGTACCATAACCATAAACAACAGCAGGTACTTTACCTGTATTACGTAATTTTTTAAGGTCAGAACGAGTTTGTTTACCTTGACGAATGATTGACTTTAATGAAGCCATTCGTATTTCCACCTTTCATTTTCAAGTTGAAACAATAATAATATATTGTCTTAACTTCTCCTCACTTGCCCATCAATTTAAACATTGCTTGCAAGTGTTTATTTATTCGTTAAATCACGAACGAATAAATTATACATGGTTAAAAATAATAAGTCAAATTCATTTGTAAATTTTAGTCAAATAATACACTTACTGATTCACGTTCATATACACGAACAATAGCTTGTGCGATTAAACCAGCTACAGATAATTCTTTGATATTTGATGGTTTTTGACTATCGTCAAGTAAGATTGAATTCGTAACAATAAGTTCTTTAATCGCTGAATTTTCAATACGTTCTTTTGCAGGACCTGAGAGTACAGGATGTGTACAACAAGCATATACATCTTTCGCACCTTTATCTTTTAATGCTTGAGCAGCTAAAGTAATGGTTCCTGCCGTATCAATAATGTCATCGATAATAATAGCAGTACGTCCTTCAATTTCACCAACGATATTCATCACTTCGGCCACATTTGGTTTAGGACGACGTTTATCAATAATAGCAATCGGAGTTTTTAAAATGTCTGCTAATTTACGTGCGCGTGTTACCCCCCCATGATCAGGAGATACAACAACACATTCTTCTGGATTGATGTTAGGATCATTTTCAAAATATTGTCCAATAATCGGTACGCCCATTAAGTGATCGATTGGAATATCGAAGAAACCTTGAATTTGTGGTGCATGTAAATCTAAAGCAATCATACGATTGGCACCAGCAGTTTCAATTAAATTTGCTACTAATTTTGCAGTAATTGGTTCACGACTACGTGCTTTTCTATCTTGGCGCGCATAACCATAATAAGGAACAACAATATTGATATTTGCTGCAGAGGCACGTTTACATGCGTCAATCATAATTAATAATTCCATTAAATGTAAGTTAACTGGATAAGATGTCGGTTGAATGATAAATACATCACAACCACGAATACTTTCTTCAATATTAATTTGAATTTCACCGTCACTGAAGCGTTTAACAGAACATTTCCCTAATTCGATTCCTACACGATCAGCGACCTCTTGTGCTAATGGTTCATTTCCCTTTAAAGAAAAAATCTTTAAAGACGAATTTTTGTACTCATTATTTAACATTTATAGTCCTCCAATTTTTTACTTAGACAATACTATTATATAAAAATTTTAGCATTTTTACTATATTCCACTAAAAACTGACCAATACTATATTTATTACGTATCATTCAACTTGACATAATAGTAATACCTTCAAAATTTTGTGTTTATATATATTCATTTATTCCCTTTAATAGAAAAATGACACAGTTTTATCTTATATTAATCTTTATTTTTTATTGTAACCTTCTTTGGTTACTTGACGTGCACGTGCTAATGCTAAGCTTTCTTTAGGTATGTCATCTGTAATCGTCGATCCTGCTGCGATTAAAGCGCCATCTCCTACTGTTACAGGGGCAATTAAATTCGTGTTACAACCAATGAAAGCGTCTTTTCCAATGACTGTTTTAAATTTATTTACTCCATCATAATTAACAGTGATTGAACCACAACCAATATTCGTACGTTCACCAACTTCCGCATCGCCAATATAACTTAAGTGTGATACTTTTGCACCATCTTTTAATTCTGCTTTCTTAACTTCTACAAAGTTACCCACTTTAACTTCAGCACCTAGATTTGAACCAGGTCTTAATTGAGCAAACGGACCAACTTTTGTCTTATCTCCTACACTAGAATCATTGATGACTGATTGGATAATATTAACTTTATTGCCAATACGACTGTTGTTAATTTCTGAATATTGACCAACGTGTGTATCTTCACCAATGAATGTTTTTCCATTGATACGTACGCCTGGTTCAATAATAGTATCCATACCTATCTCTACATCTGGACCTATAAATGTAGTGATTGGATCAATGATTGTAACACCATTTCTCATATGATGATGATTAATACGGTGTTGCAACGCTTTTTCAGCATGACTTAACATGATTCGATCATTTACACCCATAATTTCATCAAAGTCATCAGTATGATATACTTCTGCTTTTCCATTATCTTCTAAAATTAAAGTAACGACGTCCGGTAAATAATATTCACCCTGTGCATTATCATTTTTAACTTGTTTAAGTTTTTCAAATAACGTTTTATTATCAAATGCAAATATACCTGAGCTGATTTCATTGATGTCTTTTTGAGCATTTGTTGCATCTTTTTCTTCTACAATGCTATTAAGGTAATGATTTTGATCACGTACGATACGCCCATACCCGAAAGGCGTCTGAGCTGTAGCTGATAAAACAGTGACGTGTGCTTGTGTTTCTTCATGGTGTGCAATTAAACGTTGTAAAGTTTCTGATGTAATAAGTGGTGTATCTCCACATACCACTAATGTTGTACCTTCTTGAGTATGTAAATGTTCTTCTGCCATTTTAACAGCATGTGCAGTTCCTAATTGTTCATTTTGATAACTATATAATGACTGATTACCTAATGTATCTTTTACTTGTTCTGCTCCGTGACCTACAATAGTGACGATTTGATTTACGCCCGCTTTTTTAACATTTGTCAGTACATGTTCAACCATTGGTTTGCCAGCAACCTCATGTAACACCTTATATTTCTTTGATTTCATTCGTGTTCCTTTTCCAGCTGCTAATATGATTGCATTTCTTTGCATGAATAATAATCCTCCAATAAAATTTGCACTTCACAAGTAATTATAATTTATCTCAACTTATAGTTTCAAGATTTAACAAATTTTGTAAACAGAGTTTAATTATTTGCATCATACATTTAATTTTTAAAAAATATCGATAAAACAATAAAAATGGGCACGAAACAAAATTCAAGTTTGAATTTAGAGTTTCGTCCCCACGTCATTTAGCTTACATAATTAATAAAATAACCATTATCAAAATATAGTTTGATTTTTGTTATTTTAAGCTTCGTCTGATTCTTCTGTTACGTCTGATGAAGCATTTTTATCTGGAATCACTTCGTCAGTTTCATCATATACTTTCATCACAGCATCCTGTATTTCTTGTCTCATTTCTGAATTGATTGGATGTGCGATATCGCGGAATTCACCATCTGGTGTACGTTTGCTTGGCATAGCAACGAAAAGACCTGAGTTGCCTTCGATTACGCGTAAATCATGAATTACAAAAGCTTCGTCTAATGTGATAGAAACGAGTGCTTTCATTCTGCCATCTGTTTGTATTTTTCTAAGTCTTACATCTGTCACTTTCATGCAGTGAGCCCCCCTAGTATATATATATCTTTGTGTGGTTAGAAGCATGACAATGTGTTAATTAAGTAAATTATATTCCTTTAACTTTACCTACTAATTCAATTTCAACTTTAACGTCTTTTGGTAAGCGAGACACTTCTACGCAACTCCGCGCAGGTTGATGCTCATTAAAGTAGCTACCATAAACTTCATTAATTTGTTGAAATTCATTCATATCAGAAATAAAAATAGTTGCTTTTACAACAGAGTTTAAATCAGAACCTGCTTCTTCAAGTACAACAGATAAATTTTCTAATACTTGTTTTGTTTGTTCTTTTACATCGCTACTTACGATATTTCCTTCAATATCTAATGGAATTTGTCCTGATGTGAATACTAAATTGTTCACAACCATTGCATGAGAATATGGTCCTAACGCTTCAGGTGCTTTATTAGTATTAATTGTTTTCATGATGTATAACTCCTTTTAAGAAAATTTAGACAAGATATTACCAGGTTCAACTTTAAATTCTTGATTATATTCGTCAACATCTGATAATTTAACTAAAGAAGTATAATCCTCAATCAATCTTTGTTTTACTTCTTTTGATTCTACTAGTACAGATACCCCTTTTACCTCTGCTTTAAACTCATTCATAAGATTCATTACACCATTTATTGAACCGCCTGCTCTCATAAAGTCATCTACAACTAACACATTTGAGTTTTCAGCTAATGTGCGTTTCGATAAGACCATCGTTTCAATTTTTCTTGATGAGCCTGAAACATAGTTAATGGAGACCGTAGAACCTTCAGTAACTTTATTGTCTTTTCTAATAACTACTACAGGTAAATTTAATACGTTTGCTACTGCATTGGCAAGTGATATCCCTTTCGTTGCAATAGTCACTACTGCATCTAGTTTCTCATCCATGTAAATACTAGCAATGAGTTTCCCTACTTTATTAAGTAATGATGGGTTCCCAACTAAGTCCGATAAAAATAAATATCCACCTGGTAATAAGCGTTCTTTTTCTTGTAGCATAGTAATGATTTCTTCTATAATTTCGATTGTTTCTTCTTTGCTCATCATTGGCTTATAGGTTACACCGCCGCTTGCGCCAGCTGTTGTAATTACAGTTCCTAATTTTTCTTTTTGGAACGTATTTTTGATGATTTGAACGTCTTCACTAATCGATGACTTCGCTTGTTTAAATTTTTTTACGAAAAAAGTTAATGGAATTAACTGATTTGGATGGTTCATTAAATATTGTGTCATAAAGACAATACGTTCACTTCTTTTATACCTCATAAGTTCCAGCCTTTCTATCCTAATAATCTTACTAAATACACTTCGTTACAACAGCCATTTACAGCATTATATACTTTCTTTGCTTGGCTCTCCTTTTGAGCGAATGCATATACAGTAGGTCCACTCCCACTCATTAGTGCTCCATCAGCACCACAACGCAACATATTATTTTTAATTTTTTTAATTTCTGGATACATAGACATAGAAACGGTTTCTAAACGATTAGATAAACTCTTACACAATTTCATATAATCTCCCTGTCTAATCGCTTCTTCACACATTTCTGTATGTACATCATAATCATCTTTCAAATTAAGTTCTTTAAAAATATCTGGAGAAGATATTCCAAGATTAGGTTTTGCTAATACCACCCATGCAGAAGGAGGCTTGTCTAGAAATTTAATTTTTTCGCCTCTTCCTTTACATATAGCAGTTTTATTATAGATGCAAAATGGAATATCAGTTCCAATTTGAAGGCCTAATTGGCTGAGTGTTTCTAAAGATGCACCTAATTCATATAAACGATTAATTCCTCGCATCGTAGCAGCAGCATCAGCTGATCCCCCAGCTAATCCAGCAGAAACCGGAATATCTTTATCAATCGAAATCGTGACGCCTTGTTTAAGTTGATATGTTTCCATCATCAGTTTGGCTGCTTGATAGGCGAGATTTTTATGATCATTAGTAACATAGTTATGTTCTATATCTACAACAATTTTATTATCATTTCTTTTCTGAAAAGACAATCTATCATTCAGATCTACTGTTGTCATTATCATAGCAATTTCATGGTAACCATCATTTCTTTTGAAAAGTGTATCGAGCGTCAAATTAATTTTGGCTGGTGCCGTTTCATATATCATTTTTCCGCCCTCTCTTCATCAATAGTATTAAAATGATTTTAACATAAAGACTTAAAATATTTGATAGTTACATTATAAATTATAATTAAAAGTTAATAAATTAGGAGATAAATGATCTTAATTTCAACTACAAATCTTGATTTATTTAAATTATTATTTTATTAAGAGTGATTAAGAATTAAAAAGAGTGTTGAACTTAAACAGCCCAACACCCAATATGCTTTTAATGATAGAGTTTGTAGTACACTAACCAACTCTATATTTATATGTTCGAATTTAGTGTGCAACTACTTCTTGATGATTATCCTCTTCAAATGAAACTTGTACGTTCTCTGTAAGAACATCCGTATATGTATACGACACTCTTTCAAAATTATGCTTATCTTGATCTAATTCAACAATAAATACTGAAGGATATGTCTCTTTTAACACTCCACAACGTTCGATTGTTTTTTTTCGACCACCGTTGGCTTTAAGTACAATACGATTTCCTAAATGACAATCAATAGAATTTTTGATGTCCAAAATTGATTTTGGCATATTGCTCCACCTCGCTACAGGTTACATAATATCATATTTTAAAGCAATATGTCAAATAAAATTTAAATTTTATCAAGGTGACGACACTTTGTCAACAATTTAATTTTCTAATTCTGGGAAATTTTTCTTTTCTTCATACAATCGTGCAAAATCTTGTATAGAAAGCGTTTCTCCACGACGTTTAGGATCAATATCTGCATTTTGTAACCATTGATGAATTTGTGATTTATATTTTTTACCATCTTTAAAGAAATTCTGATAGTTATTGTTAATCGTTTTACGTCTTTGAGCAAAAGCAGCTTTTGCAAGTTTAAAGAAAGCTTGTTCATCGTCTACTGAAACAAGAGGTTCCTCTCTTTGCATCAATTTTACAACAATCGAGTCAACATTGGGTGGTGGCATAAACACTGATTTAGGGACAGTAAGTACTTTACTCGTTTCTGTGTAATATTGCGTCACAATAGATAAAGAACCATAGGCTTTTGTACCTACTTCTGCATTTAAACGCTCTCCAACTTCTTTTTGCATCATCACTACATAACCATCAATGGGAACATCTTGTTGCATTAAATTAAGTAAAATCGGAGTCGTAATATAGTAAGGTAAATTCGCTACTACCATAATTTTATCGCAACCATTTAAATACGTGTTCACAGCGGTAGCTATATCAGCTTTTAATATATCTTCATTTATAATTGTTACATTATCATAGGGATGAAGTGTTTCTTTTAAAACTGGAATTAAACGTTGATCGATTTCAAATGACAATACTTTTTTAGCACTTTTAGCTAGTTGTTCTGTTAATGATCCCATACCAGGACCCACTTCAATTATGCCTGTCGACTGATCAATATGACTTGCATCAATAATTTTATGAATAATATTAACATCTACTAAGAAATTTTGTCCTAAACTTTTCTTAAAATTAAAGTCAAATTGATTTAATAGTTCTTTTGTTCTAGAAGGTGTAGCTATATCTTTTCTATCCATCTTTACCTATTCTCCTTATCCATTGATAATGCACGTCGTACGTCTTCTTCAGTATAACCAAAAGCATTTAATTTTTTTAGTAATTGTTTGCCATTAGAATGTCCAATATGTAATTTACGTCCAAGTATTTCTCTCTTACGTCTCGCATCTTTACCAACAATTAAACCTAAATCAATTAATACACTTTTATCTATCGACTCCTCTCCTTCTTCAAAAGGGGAACTTACATGCATTAAGGCTTTCTTTATATCTTCAGGATGTGTATGTTCTATCCCAACTTTTCCACGCTTATTTTTCGCTTTTTCACGATCAACATAGGCATGTTTAACTCTTGGTACATGTTCAGTAATAATATTTCTAATTCTATCCCCTGGAAAGTCAGGATCAGTTAATACAATCACACCTCTTGTTTCTTGAGCCTTCTGAATCACTGCTAAGGTTTCTTTATTAATGGCGCTTCCATTTGTTTCAATCGTCTCACATTCCACAGCTGTTTTAACTCGTTCTGTGTCATCTCTGCCTTCGACAACGATAAATTCATTTATTCTCATATTCATTTACCATTACCTTTCACTTAATCTCATTTCTATTATAACGGTTATACTATAAAAAATGAGAAAGATGCACATATTATCGTCATTCACTATTAGATAGCATTACGATAGATGATGTTTTACATCTTTCTCATACTGAGGATTATTAATTTAAGTTAAATAATCTTTCTGCATTTTCTGTAGTTTGACGGCATACCTCTTCGTATGTCATATCACGTAAATCTGCAATTTGTTGTGCAACAAGCGTGACACGTTCAGGTTCATTACGTTTTCCTCTATAAGGATGTGGAGATAAATAAGGTGCATCTGTTTCAACTAATAAACGATCCATTGGAACATGTTTAGCGACCTCTTTAGGTTGTTTTGCATTTTTGAATGTGACTGGTCCACCTAATGAAACATAGAAATTAAGTTTATTAATAACGACATCTGCAATTTCAGGTGATGCACTAAAACTATGCATAATGCCTCCAACTTCTTCTGCATGTTCTTCCATTAAAATATCTACACAATCTTGAGTCGCTTCACGATTATGAATGACAATAGGTAACTTAACACGTTTAGCTAAAGCAATTTGCTTTCTAAACACTTCTTTTTGAACATCAGCTGGAGATTTATCCCAATGATAATCTAATCCCATTTCTCCAATACCGATAATTTTAGGATGCTGAGCTAATGATTCAATCCATTCTAAACGTTCTTCAGTAAAATCTATTGCATCTACAGGATGCCAACCAATAATGCCATAAATAAAGTCATATTCATCAATAAGTTCCATAGTACGTTCAATTGTCTTAGTATCAAATCCCACGACAAACATACGGTCAACGCCCGCTTCTCTTGCACGAGATATCACTTCACTTAAATCTTCATCATATTGTTCGTCATTTAAATGAACATGTGTATCTATTAACATTTTATCTCTCCTAACGGCTATATTTATTTTATAATTGCACCATTTGGAATTGCACTCGGTAAGCTTACTAACGTTAATACTTTATCTTTTTCAGCTGATAATATCATACCTTCAGATTTGTGACCCATTAATTTTGCTGGCTTAAGGTTAGTTACAACAGCCACTTTTTTGCCAATAATATCTTCTGGGCGATAGAATTTCGCAATACCTGAAACAATCTGACGTTGTTCTGCTCCTAAATCAACTTGTATTTTTAATAATTTATCTGATTTCGGTACATTTTCTGCATCAATAACAGTTGCAGCTTTAATTTCCACTTTATCAAAATCTTTAATATCAATTTGCGATTTACTTGACACTTCTTCTTTATCATCTTCATTAGATTTAGGTGGTTGCATTGATTCTTTAATAAATGCAATTTCATCCTCTGAATCTAATCTTGGGAAGATTGGAGAAGGTTTTTCAGTAACCATAATTGGTTCTTGTAATGCACCATAATGTTCTAAACTTGATAATTCGTATAAATCTGGATTATTAATATTCAATTGTTTAAAAACTTCTTTAGGCGCATGTGTTAAGAATGGGCGCAATAATACAGTTGCAAAACGAATATTTTCAACTAAGTGTGCCATTACATTTCCTAACATATCTTTTTGACTTTCATCTTTAGCTAAAACCCATGGAGTGGTTTCATCGATGTATTTATTTGTTCGACTTATTAACTTCCAAACTGTAGATAATGCTACTGAGAATTGGAAACTTTCCATATTGTCATGGAAATTTTTTACAGTTTCAAGTGCTAATGCTTCCATATCTTCATCTAATTCATGTTTTGGTCCTTGGTATGCAGGGAGCTCTCCTTGGAAATATTTATTAATCATAGAAATCGTACGGTTAACTAAGTTACCTAAATCATTTGCTAAGTCGAAATTAGTACGTTCAACAAATGCCTCCGGAGTAAATACTCCGTCAGATCCGAATGGTAATTCACGCATTAAATAATAGCGTGTAGCATCTAAACCATAACGATCAATGAGGACATTAGGATCTACTACATTACCTTTAGATTTACTCATTTTTCCATCTTTCATTAAAATCCATCCGTGCGCGAATACTTTTTTCGGTAAAGGTAAATCAAGAGCCATAAGTAAGATAGGCCAAATAATAGAATGGAAACGAACGATTTCTTTTGCCATTAAGTGTACATCTGCTGGCCAATATTTTTGGAATAATGAATCATCATCTGATAAATATCCAAGAGAAGAAATATAATTTACTAAAGCATCAATCCATACATAAACTACATGTTTAGGGTTAGATGGAACTCTTACCCCCCAATCAAACGACGTACGTGAAACTGCTAAATCTTCTAATCCTGGCTTAATAAAGTTATTAATCATTTCATTTTTTCTAGATGGAGGTTGAATAAAATCAGGATTCGCATCATAAAATTCTAATAAGCGATCTGTATATTTATTAATATTAAAGAAATAACTTTCTTCTTTAACTAATTCAACTTCATGTCCAGAATCTGGACTTTTACCGCCTGCGATTTTACCATTTTCGTAAATAGGATCTACAAGTTGAGATTCAGTATAATACGTTTCATCAGGAACAGAATACCATCCCTCATATTCACCAAGATAAATATCACCTTGTTTTAATAAACGTTCAAATACTTTTTCTACCACTTGTTTATGACGTTCTTCTGTAGTTCTAATAAAATCATCATTTGAGATTTCCAATTTAGCCCATAAGCGTTTGATTCCAGCAATCATTTCATCTAAATACTCTAATTCTGTTTTTCCTGCTTTTTGCGCTTTTTCTTGGATTTTTTGACCATGCTCGTCTGTACCTGTAAGGTAACGAACATCATATCCTTGCATGCGTTTATATCGTGCAATTACATCACCAGCAACTGTAGAATATGCGTGACCGATATGCAGATTACCACTAGGATAATAAATAGGGGTTGTAATATAAAATGTTTCTTTCGCCATCAGTAGTCCTCCCTTTCGTTCATGTCTTAATGACTAGTTCACTTTAAATTTTATCTAAATTTTTAATTATTTTCTAATGAATGTTTATTATAACGTTTGTCATAAAACATCTATCTTATTCATTATAACCCATATAGAATATACATTGTCGTATCTTATTAACATTACCATAAATTAATATTTTATGGTATTTTTCTATCACTATGATACAAGTTTTTATCAATTTTACGATTTAATATTATGATAAATATCATAAATCTCACTTGTTTTCATCTGCCGTTCTTCTGCTACTATTTTTATTGCTTTCTTAGGTTTTAAATTTTGAGTCTCAATATAATGATTAACATGATCTATAATCGTTACATCTTCAAACCATTGTTTTGTTTCTTGAGCTTTGGCACCCTCAATTAAAATCACAAATTCTCCCTTTTGTGGAATCTCTTGATTTTCAATCGCTTCTAATAATTGTGATACTTCATACATAACAATTTGTTCAAATTTTTTAGTAAGTTCACGACCTACCGCTACACGTCTTCTTGCATCTACTTTAATAATCGCTTTTAGTGTATCAATCACTCTAAATGGAGACTCATAGATAATTAAAGTACTATCTTGATACATTCGTTGAGATAAAATATTTACCTTTTCTTTTTCTTTTCGTGGCAAGAAGCCTAAAAAAGTATATGTAAATGAAGGTAAACCACTTGCCATTAGTGCAGTTAATCCTGCATTAGGTCCTGGAATGGTTTCTACAGCAATGTTATGTTTATGTGCGTCAACAACAAGTTCATATCCTGGATCGCTAATTAACGGCAACCCTGCATCTGACACAAGCGCAATATTATTTTCTTCTTTAAGTAATTGAATTAAATAATCTGTCTGCTGTTCTTTATTATGTTCATGATATGATTTTAATGGAGTGGTAATATCATAGTGGTTACATAACTTTTTAGTTACTCTCGTATCTTCACACGCAATGATATCTACCTGCTTTAACGTTTCAATTGCTCGAAATGTAATGTCACCTAAATTACCTATAGGTGTCCCTACTAAGTATAAAGTTGCCATATTATCCCCCTTCAATCAATTTTAATTTTCTTTGTCTTGTAAATGTCTTAATTTCATATTCTCTGCGTAAAGCTTCTGATTTTGTCTCGTACATTTCTTGATATACTAACACTACCGGACGTCTTGTTTTTGTATATTTAGCGCCTTTCCCCGCATTGTGTTTATTTATACGTGCCTCAATATTATTCGTATACCCAGTGTATAAACTGTTATCACTGCAGCGTACGATATATACAAAATGACTACCCATAATAAACCTCTTTCATTTGCTCACTATATTCGCCATTTTCATTGTAAATATAAAATGGTGGTGCAATCTCTAGACCTTGATTACCATTTTTTCTTCCTTCAACAACAATGGTGACAGCTGATTTACCATGCTTACTATAAATAAATACAATACGTTTAGGTTCGATATTAGCTTGTCTCATTTCAGTTAATACATCCATAAGTCGTTCAGCACGATGAACCATAACTAGACGTCCACCCTGTTTTAATAAATGTCGTGCTGCAAACATGCAATCTTCTAAACTACACATAATTTCATGTCGTGCTATTTTATGTGCTTCTTTTTGGTGTTGATGAAGTTGATTACGTTTAAAATAAGGTGGGTTACAGGTTATTAATGTAAACTGAGAGGGTTTAAACGTTTGATACACATCTTTTAAATCCATATTATGCATAGATAATCGCTCTTCTAATTGATTATATTTAAAGCTTCGTTGAGCCATGTCTGCCAACTGTTCTTGGATTTCAATACTTTCTATTTTTTGGTGACTTTTTGCAGATAATAATAAAGCAATAACACCATTTCCGGCACACAAGTCTAGAATGCTATCATTTTTTCGTACATTAGTAAAATGTGCTAATAAGAGTGCATCAGTAGAAAAAGCAAACACCTCATCATTTTGAATGATTTTTAAGTTCTCCTTAATTAAATCATCTAATCTTTCTTGTTTTTTCAACATATATGTTATCTCCTAAAAAAGAGATGTATCACAACACAAAATCTGAAATTTTATTGTGTTGAAATTCATCTCTCCTAAAAATTAAGATTATACCATCCATTTATCATTCTTCATTATGAATTTAACTATTTAAAACATTCATGCATAATAAACAATCTTCACCATAACGATGTTTACCAAATAATTCGCCATTACAAATATGAAAACCTTCACTATACAAAACAGCTAAATTATCTTTACTTGGTAAAGGTTTTTTTACATTTTTAATTGCACTTTTAAAGTCATTTTCATTTGATTTTTTATTATGTTGACTTTCACTATTGACTTTTGTTGATTCAACATCTTGTTCACTTTTAGCCATTAGTGCTTTTAAATTATCGTTCTCTACTTGTAACGTTACATTTTCTTCTATCAATTGAATAGCTAAAGATTTAAGTTCAGTCATCTCTTGAGTGAATACATTAACGTTACTTTCTAATTTTACGATTTTTTCGAATAAATCATTACGATTCAAAAGAAAGACACTCTCCTTAATTAAATGTAGCTAATTCCTCCATTTTATATTCTAAAGGTTGCTCTAAACCATCAATCTTCACTTGCATCGAAATATCTAATATATTTAATCCTACAACGTGTCCAGTACCTTCCGGTGTATGAATTTCATCGCCTACATCTGGTAATTGTGCACGAGCTTCTTCATAATAATCATTTTCATATTTAAGACAACACATTAAGCGTCCACATGCACCAGAAATCTTAGTTGGATTTAACGATAAATTTTGATCTTTTGCCATTTTGATAGATACCGGTTGAAAGTCTCCTAAAAATGTTGAACAACATAATGAACGCCCACAAGGTCCAATTCCTCCTAATAGTTTTGCTTCATCACGAACGCCAATTTGTCTAAGTTCAATACGTGTTCTTAAATTTTGAGCTAATACTTTCACTAACTTTCTAAAATCGATACGATCATCAGCAGTAAAATTAAAAATAACTTTCGATTTATCTAAAGTATACTCACAATTCACTAAGCGCATATCTAAATCTTGATCTTTCACTAACTGTTTACATAAAATTAGTGCTTGCTCTGCATCTTCTTCATTTTGATTGTATTGTTGTATATCTTCTTCAGTGGCAATACGTAGAATTTCTTTTAACGGTAATGTCACATCTTCATCATTTACACATTTTGAAGTCAATTTTACTATACCTATTTCAATGCCTCGTTTAGATTCGACTACAACCCAGTCTTCACTGTCTAATTTTAAATCATTCGGTGCATAATATTCCAATTTACCTGCTTTTTGAAATTGCACTCCTACTACATTTGGCATTTAACTCACACCTTTAATTACGATTTGTTCAAATACGAGCATCGGATTCACATTCTGTATCAATTTTTTATGTGCTTCTGTAATTTGATCATACATTAATATCATTTGATTAAGTGTTAATCGTGTTGTATATTCCTTAATTAGTGGTTTAAGATCAGTAAAAATGAAATTGTCCTCAATTCCGACTTTAGCATGCATCATATCTTCAAAAAAAGCATTGATAATAGACAAAGTAAGAAGTTGTAGTTTTCGATTTTTAGCATTTTTTAACACATCAATAACACCAATCAAGGCCATTGGCTTATTTGTTAATAATAATTCACACCAATGAACGATTACTTGTCTTAATTCAATTAAATCATACTCTTCATTAAGGTCTTTGGCTACCTCAATTTGTGTGGTATATGAACTTAACATTTCAGCAATAGCCCGATTAATTCCATTATCGACAAGTTTATCAACAAAATGCGATTTGTCACTCGGTTTAAAATACATATGTTGACATCTAGAGTGAATCGTATTTAATATTTGTTCTGGTTTAGTAGAAATTAAAATTGCAATAGTATTTTCTGGAGGTTCCTCTAAAAATTTTAAGATACTATTTTCACCTTGAACAGTTAATTTTTCAAAGTCCTCTATGATATAAACTTTATATGTACCTTCAATAGGTAATTGGTTCATTTGGCGTACAAGTTGCTCAATTTGTTCTTTTTTTATAGTAGATTCTTCAGAGGATATATATGTAAAATCAGGATGATTAAAATTACGCAATTTCAATTCACATTGTTCATTTCCATTACAAAGAATAAGTTGTGCAAATTCCATTGCTACATGTTTCATTGATTGTGCATCATCACCTTCAAATAAATAGGCGTGTGATAATTTATTCGAATGAAACGCATTGGCTAATTTTTGTAATTCCTCCATATTTGCATACTCCTTATTCATAGTTCATTTTAAAATTATATCATTAAATTTATAAGTCGCATTTATCATTCAGCAGCTAATTATGATATATATGATAAAGAGCCGATAACATAAAATATGTTTCAGGCTCTTTGAAAATTATCTTTTAAAACTTTATTTAATTGTTAAATTAAGCTTAGAATCTGTGGAATTTTTCTACTGGCATTACAAATACTGTAGCGCCTCCAACTTCAACTTCAACAGGATAAGGTATGTAAGAGTCTGCACTACCACCCATTGGCGTCATTGGTGAAACAAGTTGATCTCTATTACCACACGTATTATCAATAACTGTTAAAGCCTCATCAACACGTTCATCATCTACACCACATAAGAATGTTGTATTTCCCGCTCTTAAGAAGCCACCAGTTGTTGCTAGTTTAGTAGCTCTAAAATTATTTTTTACGAGTTGGTCTGAAAGTTCTTGACTATCCTGATCTTGAACGATCGCTATAATCATTTTCATTTTAATACACCTCTCCATATTATTATATCATAAGTTTTTTAAGTAACTTAAAATTATCTCATACGTAGCACTTACAACACTTTCGATGCTTTGTGTAGCATCAACTACTTTAAAACGCTCAGGATTAGTTTTAATTAATGTTTTATATCCCTCAATTACTTTTTGATGAAAAGTTAGTGTTTCTTTGTCTAATCGATTCTGACTTCTTTGATTTTTTAGTATTCGTTCTCTCCCCACTTCAGCATCAATGTCAAGATAAATTGTTAAGTCTGGATAAAGTCCATTAATTGCAAATTCATTTATTTTTTTAACTTCTTCTATACCTATACCCCGCGCATACCCTTGATATGCTAAAGAACTGTCAATATATCGATCACATAAAACTACTTTATTATTGTTTAAAGCGGGTATCACTTTTTCAACCAAATGTTCTCTTCTAGATGCTGCAAATAACAATGCCTCTGTACGTATATCAATATTTTCACCATCTAGTAAGATATTACGTATTTCTTCCCCCGTAGACACTCCACCTGGTTCTCGAGTAGAAATAACATTATAATTTTCAGATAACAACTTATTAATCTGATTTAACACTGTAGTTTTCCCAGAACCTTCAGGTCCTTCAAACGTTATAAATGCAGCCATATTATTCATCCTTAACTAATATTTTATCGTTTTTAATACCTTCAACACGTACACTATGTGAAAGATAATATTGCATCAATTTTATCATATTTTTAGTCACTTTTTCTCCTTTCCAAAACACAGGAATTCCAGGAGGATAAGGAACAATATGTTGAGCTAATAATTTATCTTGTGATTTATTAATATTTATCCAATATGCATTATTAATATATTTTGATACATAAACACTTTTTTCTAGTGGCAATAAAACTGGCTCTAACTTTTCTTTTCCTTTTTTAGATAATTTTATAGTTTTTATTCTATGTAGTAACGTTTCGAAAGGATATCTATCATTAAAATGCCATAATGGTAAGACAATGAGTATTTGATAATCATCAGCTAATTCAATATAAATATGATTCTTTTCAAAATAACGTTGTACTTCAACACCCGTATGCCCATTTGCTCGAACAATAAGCTTTAATGGATCCTCTACTTCAATAACTTCAAAATGCTGTTGTCTTAACGTTTCAATAAGTTGTTTTCTTTTTTCGAAAAAAAGACTACTGTCATAGGAATTATAAAATTGATGCGCTAGTTCAATGCTCGACATTACTAAATAAGATGGACTAGAAGTTTGAAAAACACCTAAATATTTAATAACTTCATCTTTCAAAGGTGCATTTTTATGAATAAATAATACTGATCCCATAGTAAGTGTAGGCAAAGTTTTGTGATACGATTGAACAACATAGTCAGCTTCTGATTCTAAAGCTGATTTAGGAAAGTGCTTCAAATTAAAATGGGCACCATGAGCCTCATCAATTAAAACAGGTATATTGTAATCGTGAAATTGTTTAACACACTGATTGATATCAAAGCATTCTCCATAATAATTTGGATAAGTAACTACAGCGAGTTTTTGATGTCGTAACATTTTAGTATCTATCAAAGGCGCTAAATACTGGTAACTTTTATCACTTCTATACATAGGCAAAACATCTGCAGACTGTTGAGTTAAATCTAAAGCATTAAAAACTGATTTATGTACATTACGGCTAATTAAATAACGACCTTTTATATGAGCAAATGCTTGTATAACTGATAAAATGCCAGAAGTTGTACCATTAACTAAATAATAAGCATCATAATTAGGAAGCTTATTCACACGATTCATACTTTCTAAAATAGTATCTTCTGGATGATGTAAATCATCTAGACCCGTGATTTCAGTCATATCCATTTTCAAAGATAATTCATCTAAATAACCGATGGTCATATTTTTATGACCTGGAACATGTAATGAGATAGCATTATGATAAATTAAATCATCAAGTTTTTGAGTGATAGGCAATTTCAATTAAGTTCTCTCCTCACATACCTTTAAATATCTCCTATTTTAATAGATAATTTAAAAAAGTAAAAGAAACGCTACAATTTCTGTTGTTTGATTTCTTCTTAATTCATTAGCTCCAATCACTTTCTCTAAATTTCGACATAAAAAAAGAGACCTCGCGGTCTCAATATCGGTTCATCGCATCCATACAATGATTTGCCTGGCAA